>URWH01000240.1 GCA_900551515.1 uncultured Porphyromonadaceae bacterium | reverse complement strand
CTGATACAACTTACGGAAAAGTCGGTGTAAAGGTTTGGATTTACAAAGGCGAGGTTCTTCCGACTAAATCAGATAAGGAAGGGAGAGATAGATAATGTTAATGCCAAAAAGAGTAAAACGTCGTAAACAGTTCCGTGGTACTATGAAAGGTAAGGCTCTTAGAGGTAATAAGATTTCTTACGGTGAATATGGTATCGTAGCAATGGAACCATGCTGGATTCGTTCTAACCAGATCGAGGCAGCCCGTGCCGCTCTCAACGAGCTTGATGCCCTCGACGCGCTCTCCCGCTGATTCTTTAAAGGCTATAAAGAACAACGCTATCCCGACGGGGTGACGGGATAGCGGAGTGTGTCATTGATATGATAATCAGAGCTTCACGCAGGCGCTTATGCGGGCGGCGATGGAGGCCATCTCGTCGCCGGGAAGCGACAGCTTGTGATGGAAATCCATGTCGGATTCGCTGTTGATGGGCACCAGATGGATGTGGGCGTGGGGCACTTCCATGCCGAGGACTGCTTCAGCCACGCGTGAGCACGGCATCGCCTCTTTGATTGCTGCTGCAACACGTTTGGCGAAGAGCTCGAGAGCGAGATAGTCGTCGTCGGTCATGTCGAATAGATAGTCGATCTCCTTTTTGGGAATGACCAGAGTGTGGCCCGGAGCCATGGGGTTGATGTCGAGGAATGCCAGATGGCGGTCGTCCTCGGCCACTTTGTAGCAGGGTATATCACCGGCCACGATCATGCTGAATATCGATGCCATGGCGGATCAGAAGTTTATCTCGATGATTTCGAATTTCATCAGGCCGGCGGGCACTTTGATCTCGACGATTTCGCCGAGCTTGTGGCCGAGCAGACCCTGTGCGATGGGGGTGCTGGAGCCGATTTTCTTCTCTTTGAGGTTGGCTTCGCTGTCGGCCACAATGGTGTATTCCATCGTCATGCCGTTGGCCGTGTTTTTGATTTTCACACGGTTGAGTATCTGTACTTCTTCGTTGTTGAGCTTGCTTTCGTCGATGATGCGGCAACTGGCAACGAGGTCCTTGAGCTGCGATATTTTCATTTCAAGCATTCCCTGAGCCTCTTTGGCGGCGTCGTATTCGGAGTTCTCCGACAGGTCGCCCTTGTCGCGTGCTTCGGCGATGGCGCGGGAGATTTCGGGGCGTTTCACGGATTCGAGGTATGCGATCTCCTCCATTTTCTTTTTGTAGCCCTCTTTTGTCATGTAAGTGATTGGCATGATGGTATTGGTTTTGTTGTTTTAGATTCTGGATGAAAGTAAAAATTTGGAATCTCCATCCCCACGGGGACAAGATTCCATATCTGGCGGGCGCTGGCCCTTTATCGTTTTGTCGTGAGCAAAGTTACTGCTTTTGAATGAAACGGCAAAGCAAAAACGCAAAGAAATTTGCCTAACATTTCTGCAATGCCGTGTGTTTAATAGTTGTATTTAAGAAAATTATGAATGCGTTTGTAGTTCGTCACTCGGCTTGTATCTATCGCTGGCTCAATATCACGGTGCTCGCTCTGTCGCTGGCTCTGATCATATATCTGTCGGCCGACGCTTTCCGCGGCGTGAGCTTTCTGGCCGACCGCGGCTACATGCGGTTTCAGCTTCTGGTGTGCTGCGTTTTCATCGCCGATTTCTTCATCGAGCTCTACATGTCGAGCCACCGCTGGCGGTTTTTCCGCCGCCGTCTGCTGTTCCTGATTCTGTCGGTGCCCTATCTCAATCTGTTTGAGCATTATGGCGTGACGTTTTCGCCCGATGTGGTCTATTTCGTGCGGTTCATTCCGCTTGCCCGCGGCATGCTTGCCATGGCGATAGTGGTGGGATATGTGTCGACCAACCGTCTGACAAACATCTTCGCTTCGTATAGCGCTGTGCTTCTGGCTATTGTCTATTTCGGCAGCCTTGTGTTCTTCGAGCGGGAGCACGGGCTGAACCCCGGGGTGAACGCCTATTTCGACGCTTTGTGGTGGGCATGTGCCGACACCACAACCACCGGTTGCAGCATAAGCCCGATGACGCCTGCCGGTAAGGTGACGGGTGCCGTCCTGGCCATAATGGGCATGGTGATGTTCCCGCTGTTTACGGTCGTGATCACATCGGCGGTGCGTCAGCGCATTTCATCGCGCGGAGAGGCATCGCAGTCGTGAGGCATGCTGCACGGCAGGCTGATGGGAAATCGAGGGGCGCTCTTCAGTCAGAGCATTTCGCTGACTGGTTCTATTGTCTTAGCTGTCAGGGTTTTTCAGTGCTGATTCTATTGTCTTCGCTGTCAGAGCTTTTCGCTGACTGATTCTATGGCCATCTTGATGATGTCGACATAGTCGGTCAGCATCGAGGTGAATTGTGATGAATTGCTGACGAAGGCATTGCATTCGAAGGTGACGTTTTCCTGATTGGCCGATATGAGGATGCGCACTGATTTGAGGCCTCTTTCGGCATCGCCGCAGGCACGGCGCAGCAGGTTGATGTTGGTGCCTTCACAGCCGAGATAGCGTGCCAGCTTCACGTAGACTACCGAGCCATAGTTCTCGCAGGAGATGAAGAATTTCTCGCCTTCGATTTTCACGGCGATGTCGCCGTCGGAGTCGATGGTGGGCACATAGCCTTCGGTGGTGAGATAGTTTTTGATCTGCGAGCGCATTCTGAGGGCTTCGCCGGTGACTTCGGCGTAAGTGCTGAGGCACGCAACCATTGCAATGAGTGTGAAAAGGATCCGTTTCATAGGGGATAAGTATTGGTTAGGGTTGTTGTTTCGTTTCGGTGATTCCGGTTTCTGCAGCTCAGGCGTTGTCTGTTTTTGCGTCAGCCGCTTTTGATGTCGCGGAGACGACAGGTGCGGCATCAGGCGCAGCTGCTTTGGGCAGCGGTGTGATTTTCTTGCGGGGCGACCATGTGCGTGCGAGGCCGCCTTCGCCTGTCTCTTTGTAGATCGACGGCAGGTCGTGGCCCGTCTGTTTCATCACTTCGACAACGCGGTCAAACGACACGCGGTGCTCACCGTCGGTGAAAGCCGAATAGAGGTTGGCGTCGAGGGCGCGTGCGGCGGCGTAGGCATTACGTTCGATGCACGGGATTTGTACCAGTCCGCAAACTGGGTCGCAGGTCATACCCAAATGATGCTCCAATCCCATTTCGGCAGCATATTC
>URWH01000239.1 GCA_900551515.1 uncultured Porphyromonadaceae bacterium | reverse complement strand
TGATGCACTGCTGCGACCCTGACGTTAACAAATTTTGTGGAATAGGCTCTTAATTATCAAAGTGATAAACCCTTTCAACTTTCTAATTATGAAAAAGACATTATCCGCCATTTTTACCGTAATGACGCTGGCCATGATCATCACAGCGTGCAGCGGCAACACATCATCGCCCGTCGACCGCCTGTTTGAGTCGGGGAACGACCTCAGCGCCAACGGCAACTTCAAGTCCCTGGCCGACAAATTCTCCAAGAGCGACCTAAAATATGTGCTCACCGAGCAGGACAAGCACAGACTCATCGACTCGCTCGGACAGGATATCATCGATGAGTATAAGGCGTTTGCCAAAGAATTAGAGGGAGATCCCGATCCGGATTCCATCGTGAGCAAAGAGTTGAAAAGCTGTCTGAACAGCGATCTGTCGCTGCTCGCACGCGAGATCAGCGACTGTCAGACGTTCGGCGAATTTCTGATTGTCATCAATGATCTGAACGGCGGATCGATTTGGGGCATTAACGCCGGATTTCTCCCGTCACTCTCCGAGCAAGAGGTTGTTGACCAATATATTGCGTTTTATATCGACCACTCGGATATTCAGGATGACAAGACCTGGCCGATAGCCAGATGTCACAGAGCATTTCACCAGGCCATCTACAACAATATCCCCCTGTCGCAGGCATCACGCGAGCGCATCACTGACTCGCTCAGCAATTTCGCGATCAAAAATCTGCATGCAGTAAAGGCTGAAATTCCGGACTTCACCGACTTCATCAGCGATCAGGACTGCCGTCAGAACATTGCTTCCGACATTGAGAATTGCCGCAATTTCAAAGACCTGCCGCTTCTTTGGTTTATCGAAGAGCTATCCGATGCTGAAAAAAATATATTCCAAGTTAAGTAACAGCTTATTGCACGCCCCCGAACAAGGTTGATCACCCTACAAAGAACCGTGAACTACGCAAGCGGCTGGAGAAATATGAGAAGCCGATTAAATACTTTTCACTATTTTAATTGCACAGGGACTCGCCCAAACAACATCGGTTAATCAACACTGGATGGGTTAAACCCATTCCGTGTTGTTTTTTTATAATCCATTGGATTAGACAAAAATCACACGTACGACAACGCACATTTATCAATGTAATATACGTGGTACGCACAAAAATGCTCAGCAGAAAATCAATGTGGATAAGCGACCCGCTTAGTGATGCGTCAAAGAAAGCATGTCAACGAGTAACCGTCGGATTGGATTAGGCGCAAAAAAAATTGATTGTCTCCCGACAACCAATCTTAGTTAACCTTAAATCTAATACCATGAAAAACACGATGCAAATTTACGGCAGTTTTTTATTCTCACAAAACATTTCAAAGAAATTTTCTATCATTTAACATTATTTTAACAACATCCGTCACTTTTATAGCATAATCACTCGCTTTTTGATATCGAAGCACCGATTTTGTAGCAAAATGTCGCCATTGACAGTCCGGCCACACGGGGGAGGCCTACCGGGCAATGCGACGACCCGATGTAGGGCGAAGGCAACCGAAAGTAGCAACGCCGCCTACGCCTGCCAATCTGTCGGCCAGCCGGCGCTGACGCCCTCAATGATGCGACTGCGACAGCCGCACCGACACTAACATTTTCCCGCATACACCTCCGCCACGCATCCACACACACATTTGCCGACGGTTGTCGCCATTCCACACATTAATTTATAAAGGCAAATAACGTCAAATTAGAATTTTTCATTAAATTTGCACATTGTTAGGAAGGCTGTGTGCAAGCCACCTCTTATCATGAATTTTTCTATAACCTTATAACTCAAAACAGTTAAAAATGGACATTTCCCACATCGAACACGTTGGTATTGCCGTGACTTCGCTCGAAGAAGCAATCCCGTTTTACGAAAACATGCTTGGCCTCAAGTGTTTTGCTATCGAAGAAGTAGCCGACCAGAAAGTGCGCACCGCTTTCTTCAAGGTTGGTCAGACAAAGATCGAGCTTCTCGAGCCGACAGCCGACGACAGCGCAATAGCCAAATTCATCGCCAACAACGGCGGCCGCGGCGGCATCCAGCACATCGCATTCGCCATTGAGGACGGTGTAGCAAACGCTCTTGCAGAAGTAGAATCCAAAGGCGGTCGCCTCATCGACAAGGCTCCCCGCAAAGGCGCCGAAGGCCTCAACATCGCATTCCTCCACCCGAAATCGACATGCGGCACGCTCGTCGAGCTCTGCGAAGATCCCAACAAATAATCATCCCGCACAAAATTTTCCAGTAAAATAAACCATGAGTAATCAACTTGAAAAGGTACAGGAACTCATTGCACTGCGCAACGAGGCCCGTCTTGGCGGTGGCGAAAAAGCCATCGAAAAACAGCACGCACGTGGCAAATACACAGCCCGCGAACGCATTGCCCAGCTTCTCGACGAAGGTTCGTTTGAAGAAATCGACATGTTTGTGCGTCACCGCTGCTATAATTTCGGACAAGAAAAGAAGAGCTTCCTCGGCGACGGCGTTGTGACCGGCTACGGCACAATCGACGGACGTCTTGTCTATGTGTTCGCTCAGGACTTCACCGTGTTCGGTGGCTCGCTCAGCGAAACGATGGCTCTTAAGATATGCAAGATCATGGATATGGCCATGAAGATGGGCGCTCCCGTCATCGGCCTCAACGACTCGGGCGGCGCGCGCATCCAGGAAGGCATCAACGCCCTCGCCGGCTATGCCGAAATTTTCCAGCGCAACATCCTTGCTTCGGGTGTCATCCCCCAGATCTCAGCCATCCTCGGTCCGTGCGCCGGCGGTGCCGTCTACTCACCGGCCCTCACCGACTTCACCATCATGACCAAAGGCATCTCCTATATGTTCCTCACCGGTCCGAAAGTGGTGAAGACAGTGACAGGCGAAGATGTGACGCAGGATGCTCTCGGCGGTGCCGAAATCCACTCGACAAAGAGCGGTGTGGCACACTTCGCAGCCGAAGACGGCGAAGAATGCCTCAAGATCATCCGCAAGCTCTTCAGCTACATCCCGCAGAACAACCTCGAAGAGGCTCCGCTCGTTCCCTGCAACGACCCGATCGACCGCCTCGAGGACTCGCTCAACGAAATAATCCCCGACTCAGCCAACCGTCCTTACGATATGTATGAGGTGATCGGCGCTATCGTCGACAACGGCGAATTCCTTGAAGT
>URWH01000238.1 GCA_900551515.1 uncultured Porphyromonadaceae bacterium | reverse complement strand
CGCGGTCGGTTCACGACCATCGGCTCATCCGGCCCGGTAAAAGTATAATGTGTGCAATTCAGTATACGGAATTCTGATCAGGATCAGACAATACCCTGGGCCATCATGGCGCGGGCCACTTTCATGAAGCCGGCCACGTTGGCACCTTTCACATAGTTGATATAGCCGTCGGGCTCTTTGCCGTATATCTCGCACTGGTGATGGATCTCGGCCATGATGCCTTTGAGCTTGGCGTCGACCTCTTCGGCAGTCCACGAGAGTTTCTGCGAGTTCTGTGCCATTTCAAGACCCGAAACCGAAACACCGCCCGCATTGGCAGCCTTGCCGGGTGCATAGAGTATCTTGGCGGCAATGAATTCCTTGATGGCTTCAGGTGTGGAGGGCATGTTGGCGCCTTCGCTCACTGCTATACAGCCCTGTGCCAGAAGTGCGCGGGCATCGTCGCCGTCGATTTCGTTCTGTGTGGCCGACGGCATGGCGATATCGCATTTCACGCGCATCCACGGACGCTCGCCGGGGAAATATTCGCATCCGTATTCTTCGGCAAATTCACGGATACGGCCGCGATAGATATTCTTAAGCTTGAAGATATAATCGAGCTGTTCGCGGGTGAGGCCGTCGGGCACGTAGATTGTGCCGTCGCTGTCGCTCATCGACACCACTTTGGCGCCTACCTGCAGCAGTTTCTCGGCTGTGTAGGTGGCCACATTGCCTGAGCCGGAGATGGCCACGCGTTTGCCCTTGATGTCGATGCCGCGGGTGGCGAGCATCGAGAGCAGGAAGTAGACATTGCCGTAGCCCGTTGCTTCCGGACGGATCAGCGATCCGCCGAATTCGCGGCCTTTACCGGTGAAGGTGCCGGTGAATTCCTGAGCCATCTTCTTGTACCAGCCAAACATATAGCCCACCTCACGGCCGCCTACGCCTATATCGCCGGCAGGCACGTCGGTGTCGGGACCGATCTGGCGCCACAGCTCGGTGATGAAAGCCTGGCAGAAGCGCATCACTTCCATATCGCTCTTGCCGCGCGGCGAGAAGTCGGAACCGCCTTTGGCACCGCCCATGGCAAGCGTCGTGAGCGAGTTTTTGAAGGTCTGCTCGAAGGCAAGGAATTTCAGAATCGACTGGTTCACTGACGAGTGGAAACGGATGCCGCCCTTGTACGGACCGATGGCGTTGGAGTGCTGGATGCGGTAACCCATGTTGTTTTGCACCTTGCCGCTGTCGTCGACCCACGACACACGGAACGAAAAGATCCGGTCGGGGATGCAGAGCCGTTCGATGAGATTGTAACGCTCAAATTCAGGATGCTGGTTGTAGACATCTTCAATTGTTGTGATCACTTCTTCCACTGCCTGAAGATATTCGGGCTCGTTGGGAAAACGGCGGCGAAGATCGGCCAATACCTCTGTTGCTTTCATTTGTTCACTAATATTTCTTATTTTGTACCTATTTGCAATTCCAATTGCATTTTCGCTTGCAAATTTACATAAAATAATCGCACCGGCAATGATTTTGTCTATTTTTTATGCCGGTGCGATTCTTTTTTATTTCACAGGTTGTCCCGCGTGGTTTACTTCACGATGATTTCGTCGAGGAAAAGCCACGCGCCGGGACGAGGATTCCCTTTGGCTGTCAACTTGATAAACCGAGCCTGCGTGTCGATGGGCAGCCCGTAGGACTTAAACATGATTTTCGGATAGGTCGCATCCATGTCGCACCACACCGTACCGGCTTCCGTGAAGTTGGTACCGTCGTCGCTGACCGACCATGTGACATAGTCGGGCAGATGAACCCATGCGCCCTCGGAATGCATGAACGAAGCGTCCAGATAATGCAGCGGCTTCACCGCTCCGAGGTCCACGGTCATCTCGGCATCGCCAAGCCAGCCCTGCCAGCGGTGGTCGCCGTAGGTCCAGCCCCCGCGCAGTCCGTCGGTGAGCGTAGTGTCGCCGCCGGCTTTGTATTTTGAGTTATAGGGCGTGGCGTATGTCACTTTGGCGCCTTTGGCAAGATGCTCCACGGGGGTCAGGCTCTCGCGGCGTTGACCGTATTCGTTGGCGAGGTCAAACACGTCGTAGCCGTCGGCTTTCAGCCGGTCGTTCATCACCAGAGCGCGGCGGCGGAAATCGGGATAGTCTTTCTCGGGCGTGCTCCAGCCTATCTCGGCAATGGCATAGGCGCGGGGATAATACATATATTCGGCATGCGAATCCTCGGTGACATATTCGCTCCACAGATTGGCCTGAACGCCAAGCAGATGATGAGCGTCGGCTTCCGAAAGCGCCTCATCCATCGGCTCGTAGGAATACACTTTTTCAAGCGGTGTATATCCGCCGATCGATGCCGGTTCGCGGAAGGGAGCATCCTGCGAATAGTCGATATAGCAATATTCGCCGGGCGTCATCACCACATCGTGACCCTCGGCTATGGCCTGCAGCCCGTTAGCCGTACCGCGCCACGACATGACGGTGGCGTTGGGAGCAACGCCCCCTTCAAGTATCTCGTCCCATCCTATGATGTGACGGCCTTTGGAGTTGAGATATTTTTCGATGCGCTTGATCAGATAGCTCTGAAGCTCTTCCACCGTGCTCAGCCCCTCTTCCTGCATCCTGCGCGCGCAGTCGGGACAGGTGCGCCAGGCTGCCTTACCGGCTTCGTCGCCACCGATGTGGATATATTCCGACGGAAAAATCTCCATCGTTTCATCGAGCACTTTCTCGAGGAATGTGAAAGTCGATTCTTTTCCCGGGCAGAGATCGCTGCTGCCCGTCGAACCGGTGCAGCCAAGCTCGGGATAGGCGGCCACTACTTCCTCGCTGTGGCCCGGCATCTCTATTTCGGGTATCACGGTGATGTTGCGCGCGGCGGCATAGTTCACGAGGTCGCGGAGCTCTTCTTTGCTGTAATATCCGCCGTAAGCGCCGGGCGTCGACTCGTCGCAGTAACCGGCACCGGCATTGCGCCAGTCGCTCCAGCTGCGCTGCGGACGCCATGCCGCATAGCTGTTGAGCCGCGGATAGCTTTCAACAGGCATGCGCCAGCCTGCTCCGTCGGTGAAATGCAGGTGTAGGCGGTTGAGCTTCATACCGGCCATGGCGTCTATCTGCTTCTTGAGGAAATCGACCGACCGGAAATGACGGCTCACATCAAAATGCAGACCGCGGTAACCGAATCGCGGCTTGTCACTGATGGTCATGCACGGCAGCTTGCCCTCGGCCGAGCTCTTGGCGAGCTGTCGCAGTGTC
>URWH01000237.1 GCA_900551515.1 uncultured Porphyromonadaceae bacterium | reverse complement strand
CCAGCCGTCGTCGGGGAGGCCGTTGCCGTTGACATCCTGACTGACGCTGACTATGCCGGGCTCGTTGGATATGCTGTTGCCCGCCGAAGTGCGCAATGCGTTGGAGAGGATGGCGAAATCATAGTCGGAAGATCCGGCCGATATGCTGTGGTCAAAGCCGACGATTATGTAGCCGCCGAATGCTCCGAGCGAAACGAAATTCTGTGCTTCAAGACGCTGTTGTGCCCAGGAAGCGGCAGCCTCAGGTGTGTTCTCGGTGCCTGTCATGCCTCCGGTCTGAGTCTCGCCTATGAACTGCCCCGGCGCGGGAACCCATTCATAAACCTTGTTGCTCATGGGCGAACTTGATGCCGAGGCCGGACGGCGGCGCGACTGTTCGGAGGCATCGACGCAAATCACAACAACAGATGCCGTGGCCTTGTCGTCGACCGTGACACTGATGTTGTATTCGCCCGGCTTGTCGGGGGTGAAGATGAATGTGCGTGAAGTGCAGCCGACGGCGCTGCCGTCGACGGTCCACACAAATGAAGTGCCGTCGAGCTGACTCATTACCGGACGCAGTCCCACGGGGCGTCCGACAAATGTGTAGCGGGTCGTTGACGGCTGGAAATAGGACAACTGAGGGAATGACAGCCGGTAAGGCAGATGCTCGACCACGTTGATGGTGAAGGTGCGCGTGTCGGTGCCGGCGCTGTTGACCGTCGTACAGCTGATATCGAACGATCCGGTCTGTTCGGCTTGGAAATGAAGAGCACCGCTTTCGAATGCCGGCTGATCGCCTACCTGCCATGTCATGGTGACATTGCCGGCGGATGAATTGGCGACATCGGGCGTGAGCACATATTCGGTGCCGAGAGCGATGGTGACTTCATCGCCGGCGAAGGGAAAAGAGATGTAGGGCGTTCCCGCTTCCAGCACGTCGACCCTCAGCTCTTCGGTGACGCGTCCGGCTGTCGTGGTGACGGTGATGTCGACATAAAATTCGCCCTGCTCCATCCAGCGGTGGGTGAACGTGGGGGCGTTGCCGGCTTCGACGCCGTCGATTGTCCACCGGTAGGTGGCTCCTTCGTCGTTGAGATACTGAGGCGCTATGGTGAGTTCGCCTCCAACGGTCACATCATAGACGCCGTCGGGGTTGTCGAGGATAATTTCAGGGGCGGCTTCGGCGGTGAGGACGTTTTCGCTGTTGCACGACGTGCACATCAGGGCGGCCGTTAATGCAGCCGGCAGGATAAACATTGATGAAATTCGATTCCGAAACATTGAATGAGGTCGTTGAGAATGATTTACGAAAAACGATAAAGTGGCGGACGGAAATAATAATCCCGTTCGCGAGATCAGGGTTGAAACCGTTGATTCGGCGGACGGGAGTGTCGGTAGTGTCTTGTAAGGATTCATGCCGCGGAACCGGCCGGTCGTGGCGATATCCGGTGGCAGCTTGACGATAACCCATGTTCCCGCGGGTGAGATCTTCGGCTTCGAGATGGCAGGTCTTCTGACTTATCCCACGCATTCGCGCCTTCCCGGCCGTGAGACCAGTGACATTGTGCGAAGCGATCAGCCGTACAATCAGCCTTTTGAGGCGATGCCGCGGCTCGGGAATTACAGCAGCGGGTACTGTCGGAGATTCACACTCCGTTCCCTATTATTGTTTCGTGGCTGAACCGACTCTTCGGTTCCTGAACAACCATTTCGGTGACAAAGGTAGAAAAATTTTCTATGAAGTCAAATAGTTGCAAATGTCATTGAGCGGATCATTGTGCAGATCAATGTGCGGCAGTCCGGTGGCGTCGGTGCCGTAAAAGGTAGGCGGTGATGATGACCAGCAGTGTCAGTGATTCAGAGACGGGCAATGACAGCCAGAGGCCGTCGATGCCGATGATGTGAGGGAGGATGATGAAAATCGGCACGATGAAGATGACGCCACGCAGAAGCATGTAGAGGATTGCCTGGGTGGCTTTCTCGCAACTTTGATAATAGCCTATGAAGGTGATGTTGAGGGCGAAGAATATCGCGCAGAGGCCAAGCAGCGGCAACCCCTTCAGAGCTATGCCGAAGGCCGCGGCGTCGGGAGAGATGAAGACACTGACAAGCAAAGGCGCTCCGAGCCACATGACCAGCGTGATGATGATGCCGCAGATGCCGGCAGCCGCAAGCGATGTGCGGAGCACGGCTTTGACACGCTCAAAATTGCGGGCGCCGAAATTGTAGCTGATGATGGGTTGCGCCGACTGGGCGACAGCGTTGTTGACTGAAAAAAGGATCGGGAAAAGATAGCACCCGATGCTGAACGCCGCGACGCCGTCCTCGCCCAGGAAACGCATGAACATATAGTTGCCCGTCACCATCATGACGCCCATGGCTATTTCGGCAATGAAAGTGGCGAAGCCTATCTTGGTCATATAGCCCACATTGCGCAGCGAGAGCAGGAGCGATTTCGCCGACCATTTCAGCGGGTAGAACCGCAGAACGCGGGCTTTGAAAATAAAGTAGGCGAGAACCATGAGACCGCCGACGGCGCATGAAACTGATGTGGCGATGGCGGCTCCCTTGATGCCGAGCCCCATCGGGAAAACCATCAGCCAGTCGAGGAAGATGTTGAGCACGGCCGCGATGATCTGTATGGCCATTGCAAAATCGGGCGCGCCGTCCTGCCGGATGAGCATCATGCCGGCGCACTCGAGATAGAGGAATATCAGTCCCGGCAGCAGCCATAGCATATAATCGGTGGCATAGCTTTCAAGCGCGGGGCTGCAGCCGAGCATGTAGAGCACGGGCCTTGTGAAAGCCAGGCACACCACAATGACAATGGAGAAGATGACAGCTCCGGCAATGACGGCCTGCGTGGAGATGATGCGGGCGGCTTTGTCGTTGCCCTCGGCCATGCGAATGCCGCAGATCACCGAAGCACCGATGCCGAACATCAGTCCGATGCCAGTGCAGACCAGAAACACAGGCGCCACGATGTTGATGGCGGCAAGAGCGTCGCTTCCCACGCCGTGGCCTACGAACATACCGTCGCAGAGGTTTAGCATCGAATTGAAAAGCATTCCGATCAATGTCGGGAAAAACATTGCCCGGAAAAGTTTTCCGATTTTTTCGTTGGCAAAGTCAAGAGTATCGCGATTCATGCTGCAAAAGTAGTAAAAAACAACGGCATTTAGCGACAGCTACGGAGAGATGAAAGAGAAAGGTAGCGTAAATTAAAATACGAAGTGCGAAAACTCAGCCGCTGAGATTCTCCTCACTC
>URWH01000236.1 GCA_900551515.1 uncultured Porphyromonadaceae bacterium | reverse complement strand
CCCGCATCGTTCCTTCTTCAACTCAAGAAATTCACTCGAAAATACGCCGCCCTGATGTTAACAAATTTTGTGGAATAGGCTCTAATGTTGACGGCAACGGAGTGCCTAATGGTTGTGCGGGCTTCAATGCACTATGGCCGTTGGTGCGGCTTTGCCTTCGTTGAGCTCTTTTATGGCCCGCAGAACGGTTTTGTCAGACCGGTTGTACACTTCATAGTAGGCCGAAGTGCCGAGCAGGTCACGTGCAATCAAAGCTTTCAGAATATCAACAATCAGATCGCGTGATTGGTTTATGTAATACCATCGCGGAGCTATTCCGCCCTCTTTGGCGGCATATTCGACAAAAGCGTTGAGGAGTGTGTCGTCGGAGGGAAGCTTACTTAGAAGGTCGTCGACTGTCAGACTGGTGTTCAGAGCCTTACGGTTGGCGTCGGTGTAGGCGAACGAGAATTTCTGAAGGAGTCCGGCGTTGAATACGCGGATATAATAGTCGGAGATGCCGAGCGTGTCGTTAGGCACAAAGATGTCGGGGATAATGCCGCCTCCGCCATACACGGTGCGTCCGCCGGTGGTATGGAAGATCTGCGATTTGTCGACGCGGATGCTGTCGGCGTTGAAACCTTCGCCGTGCATGTAGCGGTCGACAATCTCGTTGGCGTAACCGCCGATGTCGCCGTGGCGGTAGGTCTTCTGTATGCATCGTCCTGAGGGAGTGTAGTAGCGTGCCACCGTGAGGCGGATTGCACTATGGTCGGGGAGGTCGATCTGGTTCTGTACGAGGCCTTTGCCGAAAGAGCGGCGGCCTATGATGAGGCCGCGGTCGTTGTCCTGGATGGCACCTGCGAGGATCTCGCTGGCGCTGGCCGATGCTTCGTCGATGAGCACAACGATGTTTTCGTTGGTGAACGAGCCGAGACCGTCGGCGGGGAACGATGTGTTGTATTCAGGCTTACGGCCTTTCATGGACACGATGGTGGATTCGCGTTGGAGGAATTCATTTGCCATCTTCACGGCGGCTTCCATCAGTCCGCCTCCGTTGCCGCGCAGGTCGAGGATGAACTGGCGGGCGCCCTGCTGCCGCAGCGATGCGAGCGAGGTGAGGAATTCGCGGTAGGTCTCGGTGGAGAACTTGTTGATTTTCAGATAGCCGGTGGCATCGTCGATCATGTAGGAAGCGTCGACGGAGGTTACCGGTATGTCGTCGCGTGTAACGGTGAAATGGAGCAGCGAGGACGAATTGTCGCGCTTGATGCCGAGTTTTACTTTCGAGCCCTTCTTGCCGCGCAGGCGCTTGATTATCTGCTCGTTGGATATTTTTTTCCCGGCGATGACGGAATCGTTGACGGAAACGATGCGGTCGCCCGGGAGGATTCCTACTTTTTCCGACGGGCCGCCGGAGATGACCTCGTCGACAGTGATGGTGTCGGTGATGGTGTTGAAGCGGATGCCGATGCCGCTGAACGAACCTTCGATGTCCTCGTTGTAAACGTCAAGATCGGCCGCGGCTATGTAGGTGGAGTGCGGGTCGAGCTGGAGCATTATTTCGGGGAATGTGTGCTCGAGCAGGCTGTCGATGTTGATCTCGTCGACATAGTTCTCGGAGATATTGTTGAGAATGGTCTGAAGCTTGGCGTAGCCGGCGCTTTCGGTTACGGAGTTTTTGCCGAAGAATCGGCTACCGAGCCAGAGGCCGATGGCAATGCTGGCTGCGATGATGAGCGGCAGCCATACGTAGAGACGTTTGTATAGCGGTTTCATAATGAATTTGCTGCGATGATAGAAAATGCGGAGAAAGCGGGGAATGTGCGTGAGAAGTGTGGTGAACGATTAAATCATAGGTCTTTGATGTGGACACATTCGATGCCGGCACGCTTCAGCAGGTCGAGGCCGTCGGTGATGCGGTAGAGTTCGTTGAACACCACGCGCGTGATGCCGGCCTGAATGATGAGCTTCGAGCATTCGAGGCAGGGCGATGCGGTGACGTAAAGTGTGGAGCCTTGCGACGAGTTGTTGCTCCGGGCCACTTTAGTGATGGCGTTGGCTTCGGCGTGAAGCACGTATGGCTTTGTGAAGCCGTCGGGTGTCTCACATATATTTTCAAATCCGGCCGGCGTGCCGTTGAAGCCGTCGGAAATAATCATCTGTTCTTTGACGAGGATTGCGCCAACCTGACGGCGCATGCAGTAGGAGTTTTCGGCCCAGATAGCAGCCATGCGCAGATAGCGGCGGTCGAGCAGATCCTGTTTATCCTGAATGTCCATTCCTATCGGATGTGTGGTTTTATATGCGTTATGTGTTGAATGGTGCAAAGGTAATCACTTTTTTGTAAATGTGCATAAAATAATGTGATATGTGAGGCGATAAGTGGGGCTAACATCAGCATACGGCTTCGGCTATGGCTTCGTTTGTGCGTCCTCAGACCTTCGTTGGGTTTCGACTATGGCTTCGTTTGTGTTCATTTGTGTTCAACTTGAAAAATTCCCGATAAAAAAATTGCAAAAATGTTTGTCGGTTTAAAAATAATGCCTACCTTTGCATCCGTAAAACGAAAGCGCCGAGAGCGGTGCTTGAGAAAGAAAAAAATATTGCCTTGTGGTGTAATGGTAGCACGTCGGATTCTGGTTCCGCCTGTGAGAGTTCGAATCTTTCCAAGGCAACTTAGCATAAGGATTGGAGTTAGTTCCAATCCTTTTGTTATTATTGATGCTTGAGATGGATTTGCCAGCGGTAAGATTGACCGGGCATGGCATAATATAATAATGAGTAAAACGCAAGAATGATATGAGTGAATCGCAAGACTGGTGGACGTCGCCTGCACAGAGCGAAAGCGGCCGTCTGATAATGGTCACGGGACGGCGCGATGTCAGCAAGATGCGCAACAATCCCCGTTTTTCAATCCGTGTGGAGGTGAAATGGCATTACGACGGCGACGAGTCGGGTATTCCCGATTTTGCCACATCGTCGCTGATGGAGAAGGTGCAGGAAGCGCTGACGGCTGCCTTTGCCAAGGATCCCGTGGCGATACTGACCGGCATTTTTACCGGCGATGATGAGCGCGACTGGGTGTTTTACACATTGAGCACTCACATATTCGGCCGCAAGCTCAATGAGGCACTGGCCGATTTCCCACAGTTGCCGCTTGAGATCTACTGCGAGAATGATCCCGGGTGGGCGGCCTATGATGAAATGTCGGAGGCAGAGATACGCCTTGACTGACATTCTGCCAAGTATATAAAAAAACGGCATCGTACAAAACGCGATGCCGTTTTTTGACCGTACGCAGATTA
>URWH01000235.1 GCA_900551515.1 uncultured Porphyromonadaceae bacterium | reverse complement strand
TAAACCAATATCAGTAAACATACAAAACCGAGTCAACCATTTTCAGGAACGGACATCCGAAATTATTCCGTTCGTGATTTTTTGCCTTAAATATGGCTTAAACAGGTATCTTTTTGTAATTTTGTGCAAGATTTGGCTTTCGCTATATCCTTCGTTGACGGATTTCAGGGCGGAAGCAGATCGTTTCAATCATTGAACATAATAACAACAATCATTGTATCCCTCATTTAATCATGGCTCAATTAGCAACTTACCGTACTGAGACGCTCGCCGACAAAACCTGGGCGAGGTGGCTGGCACTCGCCTTGCTTGCACTGGCGATGTTCTGCTCCTACATTTTCATGGACATTCTGTCGCCTATCAAAAATCTTCTTCAGGAATATAAAGGATGGGATTCGACAGCGTTCGGCACGATGCAGAGTTCGGAAACGTTTCTCAACGTGTTCATCTTCTTCCTCATCTTTGCCGGTATCATCCTCGACAAGATGGGGGTGCGCTTCACGGCGTTGCTTTCGGGAGCCGTGATGCTTGTGGGCGCTGCCATCAACTGGTATGCGCTTACTGATATGTTTGCCGGATCGGGTCTCGAGAGATGGTTTACCGACAATCTTAACTATATCCCCGGTTTTCAGGAGCTGGGTATCGCTCCGTTCTATAAAGGGATGCCGGCGTCGGCCAAGCTTTCGGCTGTCGGCTTCATGATCTTCGGCTGCGGTGTCGAGATGGCCGGTATCACCGTGTCGCGCGGCATCGTGAAATGGTTTAAGGGCCGCGAGATGGCTATGGCGATGGGCACGGAAATGGCGTTGGCCCGTCTCGGCGTAGGCACCTGTATGATCTTCTCGCCATATTTCGCTACCAAGGTCGGCGATACGATAAGCGTAAGCCGCCCCGTGGCATTCGCCGTGATACTGCTTTTGATAGCGCTTATCATGTTTGTGGTCTATTTCTTCATGGACAAGAAGCTCGATTCACAGACTCATGCCGAAGAGGAGAAGGATGACCCGTTCCGTCTGTCGGATCTCAAAAAGATCCTCACAAGCCAGGGCTTCTGGATTGTGGCTCTTCTCTGCGTGCTTTATTACTCGGCAATCTTCCCGTTCCAGAAATATGCTGTCAACATGCTGCAGTGCAATCTGACGCTCAGCGAGCCGGCCGCCGACTCATTCTGGGCATCGAATCAGGTCACAATCATCCAGTATGTGATCATGCTTGTTGTGGCAGCCACTGCTTTTGCAGGCAACTTCTGCAAAGGCCGCAATAATAAAATAGTGCTCTTCGGTCTGTCGGGCATAGCTCTGGTGACTTATTGCTATTTCGGCTATATGCGTCAGTCGGCCGAGGCGATATTCGCCGTGTTCCCGCTTCTCGCTGTGGGCATCACGCCGATCCTCGGCAGCTACGTCGATCATAAGGGCAAAGCCGCCTCGATGCTCGTGTTCGGCTCGTTGCTGCTCATCCTCTGTCATCTGACATTCGCTTTTGTCCTTCCCGCCTGCAAAGGCTACGACGGCGCCGGCGTGGCTGTGGCCTATATCACCATCCTCGTGCTCGGCGCTTCATTCTCGCTCGTGCCGGCTTCGCTCTGGCCCAGCGTGCCCAAGCTTGTCGACTCTAAGATTATCGGTTCGGCTTACGCTCTTATATTCTGGATTCAGAATATCGGCCTGTGGCTCTTCCCGCTGCTTATCGGCAAGATTCTCACCGCCACCAACTCGGAACTCGCCGCTCAGGTGGCCAGCCATAAGATAACCGAAGAAGTGGCTGCCGTGAGCTACGATTACAAATGGCCGCTCCTGATGCTTGCATTCCTCGGCCTGGCAGCGCTCTTCTTAGGCCTTTATCTAAAAGTGCTTGACCGCAAAAAGCATCTCCACCTCGAAGATCCCAACATCTGCGCCGAAGAGATTCCTGCCGATGAGGCAGAGATGGCCGACGCTGAGGCTTGATCCGGCGGCATCATAACAGTAATATAAATGAATTCGGATTCCGGAGTCGTGCATCTGATGGCTCCGGAATCTTGTTGCTCAAACGATTAATACCCCTCAAACAGCCATGGCTATTGTTAAGGAATATACATTTGACCGCGTGGTCAGGATTGTGATTACAGTGCTCGTGATCGCCGGTTTGATCTGGCTTATCCACGCACTGAAAAATGTGCTTTTGCCATTTTTTGTGGCCTGTCTGATCGCTTATCTCTGTGAGCCTTTCGTGCAGTCCAACAGGCGCATGCTTCATTTGCGGGGCAGGGTGCTGGCCACTTTCGTCACGCTGTTTGAAACGGCATTCATCATCTGCGCAGTGTTTTATTTCATCGGGCCTATGGTGACCCGCGAGATGCACAACATGGGTGAGATACTGCGCAACTATGCCGGCTCGGAGCTGAGAAGCACTATAGTGCCTCAGTCAGTGCATGATTTCCTCCGCAACAGTCTCGACTTCGAGGCTCTTTCAAAGACGCTCAGCCAGCAGGAGTGGATGTCGATGATTGAAAATCTGCTCCACACCTCATGGAATCTTATCTCGGACGGCTTCGCTATCCTGATCGGCATCTTCAACTGGTGCATAGTGCTCCTATATGTGATTTTCATAATGATTGACTACGAGCGCCTTTCGAAAGGTTTCAAGGCGATGGTGCCTCCAGCCTACCGTCAGATAGTGTTCGGTATCGGTCATGACGTGAAGACGAGCATGAATCATTATTTCCGCGGTCAGGCGCTTATAGCACTGATTGTCGGGGTTCTGTTTGCAATCGGCTTCTCGATCATCGGCATGCCGCTGGCCATTGTTTTCGGCCTGTTTATCGGGGTGCTTAACCTGGTGCCTTATCTGCAGCTGGTGTCGCTGATTCCCGCCGTCGCGCTCTGTATCATAGCCTCGGCCGGCGGCGATGTCGGCTTCTGGTCGATATTCATCCAGTGCATTGTGGTGTATTGCGTTGTGCAGGCCATACAGGACCTGTATCTCACGCCGCGAATCATGGGCAAGGCCATGGGGCTCAATCCGGCGATCATACTGCTCTCACTTTCGATATGGGGCACGTTGCTCGGGTTCATCGGACTGATAATAGCGCTGCCGCTGACAACGCTGTTGCTGTCGTATTACGAGCATTACATTTCCGGCGGTCATGCTCCATGGGATAAGGAGAAAGCCAAGGCGCTAAAAGATATGACCGAGCAGCCGTTTGACACCGGCGACGCCGACAATTGACTCAGCCGGGATTAGAGCCTATTCTACAAAATTTGTTAACGTCAGGGTCGCAGCAGTGCATCAGATTTGGTGCTGTGAGC
>URWH01000234.1 GCA_900551515.1 uncultured Porphyromonadaceae bacterium | reverse complement strand
TGTCGGGGATGTTGATGGAGCCTATGATGCGGTCGTCGGTGAGCTCGCGGCTCAGTTCAAGGGCGCCGGCCGTGACGTCGATGTCGTAGACCGGGATGCCGCTGTCTGACGGACGGCATTCTACGGCGCCTTTGTCGAGCACGGGCAGCGAGTAGCCGTTGCCGGCGGCGGTTTCTTTGGAAAAGGGGACGCCGTTGCCTGTGGCGAGCCACGACTTCGACACGGCAAGGTCGGCCGCGATGCGGTTGACGAGGCCGTCGGTCACCGGCAGTTTGCCGTTGAGGTGTTTCGACATGTTGGCCGGGTCGAGGCCTATGCGGCGCGCAAAAGCGGCCTGCGAGATGTTCATCCTGTCGATCAGGAAGCGTATGCGCCGGATTATGGATGTCTGGTCGGTGGAGGGCATGGCGGGTGTGTTTTTGAAAGGGATGTAATGTAACCGTTGCAAAAATAACAATGAAAAATGTGAATGCCAAGCACACTGTTGGCAAATATTGTTAAAATCACAATTTTTTCATGGCCGTTTCCCTGACTATTTCCCTTCGGGACCGTCGGGTAGGAGGCGGGCTAAAGTGACGGTATGGCCTTCTACGGGCGAGATGAAATGGAGGGAGAGCGTGCGTCCGGCCGCCGTCATGACGGCAGCATCGGCATCGTCGGGGAGGATTATGTCGCTCACCACGAGCTGCGGGATGCCGAGTGCCTTGAATGCGGCTTCTTTGGTGGTCCAGGCCCGCAGCAGAAGCTCCGGTGAGGCGCCGTAGACGGCCATCTCGCGCTGATTCATGAAGCGGGGAGCGAGCGCGGGGAGCGTGTCGCGCCACAGCTCGGCATCGATGCCTATTGGGTGGAGGGGGTCGACGGCGAGAAATGCGAGGCGGGGCGTGTGGGAGATGGAGATATGGCCGGGGTAGATGTCGACCGAAGGTGCTCCGGCTTCGTCGTGGCAGAGCTGCACGCCGTAGCCGAACACGTGGCGCAGCAGGCGGCCGACAGCCCGGCGCTCGGCTTCGCGGCGGCCGCCGCGGTCGGTGGCTTCGATGCGGCACAGGGAGATGTCGGTGGTGCCGACGGGCGGGAGTGTGAGGATGTCGGACTGATAAGCCATAGGCGGTCAGGGGGGGTAGGCAGGTTTATTTCAGGATGCGCGCGGCGTGGATGAGGTCGGCGGTCACGGCGTCGATATAGGGCTTTACGGAGTCGGGGCGGATCGGCGCGTCGGCGGGCGTGTTGAACTGGAGTGCGCCGCTGATCACCCACTGCCGGCCCTGCGAAACGAACTGCACCGGTGTGAGCGTCTGGCCGAGCGATGATATGATGACTGACGAATAGCCGCCGTCGGGCGAGGCGACCTCGGTCTGTGTGGCATAGTTGTCGCCGAGGTTCATCATCATGCGCTCCATGCGGTTGCCGACAACTTTGCTGCGGTCTGCGTCGGACGACACCGGGGTGAACGTGCAGAAGAGCGTGGCGCCGTAGTCGGGATAGCCTACGTTGAGCCAGCGGGTGCCGGCGGGAGCCGAGCCGCTGACGGCGGGCGCTAGGAGCGTGGCTTGGACGTTGACCTCAAACCGCACCGGCATATCGGGCGCGGCGGCGTAGACGGTATCGTAGATCACGGGGCGCGGATAGGCCATAGGGCGCGGGCATGCCGCACGCGAGGCTATCTCGGCGGAGTCGGGTGCCGAGGGCGAGGGTGCATTGCCGGAGCATGCTGAGAGGATGAGGGCCAAGGGCATCAGATGCAGGATGACGCTGCGCCGGCGGCATGCTGAGCGGTTCATTTTGCCGGAACGTTTGACTGCTGGATATCGGGCATCACTTTCACGCGCACCGACGTGATGCGGTGGTTGGTGATGTCGAGGATGAGGAAGCGGCAGCGGCCATAAACCAGCGGCTCTTTCTCTTTCGGGAAGTCGCCGCGGATGGAGAGGAGCATGCCGGCGAGTGTCTCGCAGTCCTCGCACACGTCCTGATAGTCGGCTTCGTCGAGACCGGTGATGCGGAAGAAATCGCTGAGGATGGTCTTGCCGTCGAAGATGAACGTGTCGTCGGGGAGACGTTTGTAGGTGGCTTCTTCCTGGTCGTATTCGTCGTTGATGTCGCCGACAATCTCTTCGAGGACATCCTCGAGGGTTACGATTCCCTGAGTTCCGCCGAACTCGTCGATGACGATGGCCATGTGAAGCCGTCGGGAGCGGAAATCTTCGAGCAGATCGTCGATCATGCGGGACTCGGGCACGAAGTAGGGCTTGCGCAGGAGCTTCTGCCACTCGAACGAGGCGTCGGCGACGCCGATATACGGTAGGAGGTCGCGCGAGTAGAGCACCCCCTGAATGTCGTCCTGCGTGCCGCGGTAGACGGGGATGCGCGAGTAGCCTGAATCGAGGACTATTTTCATGACCTGGTCGAAGTCGGACGAGATGTCGATGTCGGTCATGTCGACGCGGGGGGTCATCACTTCAGAGGCTGTGGTGTCGCCGAAGCGGAGGATTCCTTCGAGCATCTCTTTGTCGTCGGAGGCTTTCACATCGGTGATCTCCAGGGCTTTCGACAGCTCGTCGGTGGTCACGTCGTGCTGCTTCTTGGTGACCACCTTCTTGACGAATCCCGAGCTGCGCACGAGGATCGAAGAGAGGGGCCGGAAGATGCTCATGAGGGTGCTGACGCCGCCGATGGCGAAACGCACCCAGCGCATGTTGTTGGCGTTGGCGATGAGCTTGGGAAGTATCTCACCGAAGAGTAGGATGAGGAATGTGAGGATTACGGTCTGGAGGATGAAGCTCATCACCGGCGGCATGCCGTTGAACAGGGGGCCGAGGGCGAAGTTGGTCAGCACGACGATTGTGACGTTGACCAGATTGTTGGCGATGAGGATGGTGGCGAGGAGCCTTTCGGGCTGTCGCACGATGTTGAGAATCTTCTGTGACTTAGGGTCTTCCTCATCATCGAGTTCGTCGAGTTGCTGCGAGTCGATGGAAAAGAATGCAATTTCGCTTCCGGATACGAAGCCGGAAATAAGCAGAGCGAAAAGAGCGAGCAGAAGAGCCAGTATCTGGCCAAAATCGAGTCCCGCCGGCAGGGCCGCAAAGATAGCGGCCATAGCAGAGAGAGGGTCGGTTGCTGGTAAAGGGTCTATATCCAAAGATGTAAGTGATTCGTTAAACAATGCGGCGCGTTAATAGCGCGTTGGAAGTGCAAAGTTACAAATCTTTTGTAATGAGAGCAATAAAAAATCGAAAAAAGGAACAGAAGACAGAAGGACAGAAGGACAGAAGAACAGAAGTCACATTAGCGCTCGTCCGGGCGGCTACCGTAAATTAAAATACGAAGTGCGAAAACTCAGCCGCTGAGATTCTCCTCACT
>URWH01000233.1 GCA_900551515.1 uncultured Porphyromonadaceae bacterium | reverse complement strand
GGTGAATGGTCTCGATGATTTTTGTAAATTCGCACTTGCTTGTTTAATCTGCGAACTTGGCTTCAGCGAAATTAATTTGCATCTCCGCTTAGCATTTATTATCTTTGCATGTTGATGGAGAGTCTGCTCTATATATTATTTTCAGGTTTTGTCATCGGCGTTTTCATATCAGCGCCGATGGGCCCGATAGGCATGCTTGTGATCCAGCGCACGCTGAACAAAGGTCGCGAGGCTGCGCTGTGTACAGGTGTAGGTGCCGCGCTCTCCGACATCATCTACTGCCTGCTTACAGGCATGGGACTTTCTTTTATAACCGACATCATTGAATCCAACCAAAGCATCCTGCAAGTGGTTGGATCTTTTGTGGTTATAATCTACGGCATCTACCTGTTTTGGTCTAATCCCTCCAGATCATTGCAGCCCCACAAGCTGAGCAACAACACCTACTGGCGTGACTTCTGGACCGGTTTCCTCTTCACGTTCTCCAATCCGCTTATCCTCTTCTTTATCATGTCGTTGTTCGCTCAGTTCAACTTCATGGATTCAAATTATCAGGTTTATCACTACGTGGTCGGATATCTGAGCATCGCAGCCGGAGCCCTTACATGGTGGTATGCCATCACATTCTTTGTCAACAAGGTCAGGGCACATTTCAATGTCCGCTCAATGTGGCTTATCAACCGCATCATTGCCACCATTCTTCTGATTGTGGCTCTCATAGGATTCATTCACGGCATATACAATCTGATTATACATGAATAAATCTACCCTCCCCTTTCACATTCCTTTCCTTCCGAAGCTCGACGGGCTTTCCGAGGATGAAATCATCAAGCAGCTCGACGAAAACGGCAATCGTCGCACAATCGAATGCCTCAACTGGAAAGAGCAGTATCCCTACCGCCCGCTCACCGTTGTTTCGGCAGCCCATTCCGACAAATATATCTACCTCGATTTTGTCGTCCGGTGCAACTATCTCCGTGCTGTCAACCACACCAACAATTCGTCCGTGCATCAGGATTCGTGCGTTGAATTTTTCGTTTGCCCCGACGGCAAACTTCCCTATTATAATTTCGAATTCAACTGCATAGGCACCATCCATGCCGCATGCCGCATGGACCGTCACAACGGTACGCCCCTCTCTGATGACAAGCTCGACCGTGTAAAGCGCTTCCCTTCGTGCGGCACGCGTCCGTTTGAAGAACTTGAAGGAATGTTTACTTGGAATCTGCTTGTGGCAATCCCCCTTGATTTGCTTGGCCTCACCTATCACGAAGGCACGCCCATAGCCATGAAGGGCAATTTCTATAAATGTGCCGATCTTACGGCGGCTCCTCACTTCCTGAGCTGGGCCCCGATCGACACTCCGGAGCCGGATTTCCACCGTCCCGAATTTTTCGCTCCGATAATCCTTGACTGATTCCATCCGGTTAGGATTTCGTGGCATTTGGTCGGCATAAGAGAGCCGATTGCTTTGAATTATTATTGTAAAGTATATCCCATTTATTTGATTTCATTATGGCAAAAATAGGTTCGGTGATGACACCGGTAGGACGCAAGGCACTGTTGCTTGGCAGCGGTGAATTAGGTAAAGAAGTGGCGTTGGAATTGCAGCGCTACAATGTCGAAGTTGTGGCATGCGACAGGTATGCCAATGCTCCGGCCATGCAGGTAGCCCATCGTTCATACGTTCTTAATATGCTTGACGCCGAAGCTTTAAAAGCTGTCATTGAGAAAGAGCGTCCCGATCATATTATCCCTGAAGTGGAAGCTATTGCGACACCTGTACTCGTAGAGCTTGAGAAACAGGGCTATCATGTGACACCCACAGCCAATGCCGCTTTCCTCACTATGAATCGTGAAGGCATCCGCCGCCTTGCTGCGGAGACGCTGGGCGTGAAGACATCGCCTTATATGTTTGCATCCACCTATGAGGAGTTCCGCGATGCCGTTCAGAAGATAGGCATTCCTTGCGTGGTCAAACCGATCATGAGTTCGTCGGGACATGGTCAGAGTGTCGTTAAATCATCCGACGATATCGAGAATTCATGGCATATCGCGCAGGAAGGCGGCCGCGCCGGTGCCGGTCGTGTGATTGTTGAGGGTTTCGTTAAATTCGATTACGAAATCACTTTATTGACTGTAAGAAGTGTCTCCGGCACATCATTTTGCGAACCGATAGGCCATGTGCAGGTTGATGGCGATTACCGCTATTCATGGCAGCCGCAGGCAATGTCGCCCAAGGCTCTTGAATCGGCTCGCGAGATAGCGAAAAAAGTCACCGACGCACTCGGCGGCTATGGCATCTTCGGCGTGGAACTCTTTGTGAAAGGCGACGAAGTGATTTTCAGCGAGGTGTCCCCCCGCCCACACGATACCGGCATGGTGACAATGATTTCGCAGGACCTCAGCGAGTTCGGCCTTCACGCACGCGCATTGCTCGGCCTGCCCGTGCCGGCCATCAGATTCTACGGTCCGTCGGCATCGCGAGCTATCGTAGTAGAAGGCGACACTGATAAGATCGAGATGGACAATCTTGAAGCTGTCCTCGAGGAGCCTGGTGTTCAGATCAGAATCTTCGGCAAACCGGAAATCAAAGGACATCGCCGCATGGGTGTCATCCTGGCCACTGACGAAACTGCTGAAGCTGCTCTCGCCAAAGCAGAGCGCGCCTATGCAAAACTCAAAGTGAACGTCCTCCCGCGCTAAAGCCACCCTCGCCAGCCGCACTACCGCTCCACCGCTCCAATTGCAAGATTCGTTCTTGATTCCGGAGCCATCCCGGGCAAAAGCCTTCACCATTATATCATCAAGGGCTGAGTGATCTCACCCTTGATGATTTTTAAATTGCGGTTAATAAATGAGCTATAAGATTGGTAAAGCAAATACATTGTGAGATGAATAAAGTTAAGAAACTGAAATTGTGCAACTGGTCGTTGCTGATCGTGCTGCCTTTTGTCCTTGCTTCGAGTATTATTCTTGAGGCAACAGAGACGGGCGGAGCCATGCGTTCGTATGGATTCATGTAGCGGTTTCTACTTTATTCTGTCTGCTAACAGTGTGGCATATCGCGCTGAATATCAGTCGGGGTAATTGGTTCAAGCGGATCTCACGATTGAGAAGTCCGGTCACCAAACTGTTGTGGTGGCTCTTCCTGCTTACGGTTGCTTCAGCGATAGCGGCTCTTGTCCACTGGATCGGGAGCCATGAGCACTCTTCAATCGGCGGCATTCACGGCAAAATCGGGTTCGTCATGCTCGCCATAGCCATCGGTCACACCTTCAAGCGCTTCAAATTCTACAAGTCGAGATAAAATGTTCATAGACATAATTATAATAGAGCCGACCCGAGGTGAACTGCACCCCAAAAGTTAGACACAAAACTTTTGGAGTGCAGTTTAATTATGA
>URWH01000232.1 GCA_900551515.1 uncultured Porphyromonadaceae bacterium | reverse complement strand
CGCGCCTTCCCCGGCGTCCCGTGTCCCCCCGGCGCCACCGAAATCACCGATCTTCAAGAGTTACTCTAATTACAACAATAACAATCGAATATATGTACACCACGCTCGCAGTCATTTCTATCATACTGGCAATCAGTGCATTAAGACCAATAGGGGGGTAACCTAAACAGGTTCACCCCGCAGGAAACCCTTCCACTCCGCGGCATCCTCGCAATCCTCATCATCTGCACACATTTCGGTCCCTTCTACAGCCCCCAATGGAGCCTCATCGACACCTGGTCATGGTTCGGAGGCCCTGTAGTGGGCTGTTTCTTTTTCCTTAGCGGATATGGCCTCGCCATTTCCTACATAAAGAAAGGGAACACATATATCAACTCCTTTCTCAGAAAAAGGTTCGTAAAAATATTGCCGCCTTTCATTCTCATGACTCTAATTGCAATTGCACACAACTACTTTGCATACGGCACCACGCCATGGCAGGCTCTCATCTATCTGACAAAAGGCATAACGCCACTGGCCACGTCATGGTACATCTATGTCCTCATTCTTTTTTATCTCGCCTTTTTCTTCTCAGCCGTTATATCCAAATCGCCTCGGCTTACGGGCATTAGTCTGATTGTATTCACGCTGATTTACTCGGTCACTCTGCACAAAATCGGTTGGGGCGGATGGTGGATCAGCTCAACCCCATCATTTATTATCGGTTACTACGCCGCATCCTACCAAACCGAAATCAATTCATTTCTAAGGCGGCACGCCATAATAATACTCCCATTAGCCATTATCACGCTTATAGGCGCAGCATTTGCAGCCCACCACCATCGCGAGATATTTCAACCACTACAGACATCGGCAGTTTCAATTTCCGTCTATTTGTGCCTGCTCTTCGTGAAACTTCCGCAAAATGCAATCCTAAAATTTCTCGGGTCGATATCCTACGAAATTTACCTCGTTCAGGGATTTATGTTTGGGTTCAAGTGGACGTTAGCCCCATCCCTATCACTTGCAGTCATTTTTTCAACAAGTATAATGGGCGGATGGCTATTACACCGACTGTTTCTCAGACCAAATAAAACATCTACGGAACGGCACCCCGACACAAATACACTTCCCGGCGTTTAATCGGTGCTAAAGATGTGCTAAAGTGAAGATTATTGCAATTTTTTGGGCAACTATTGCTGCTAATTGAAAAAAAGTTGCGATATTTGCAATTGCTAAATCCGGCGCTCAGGCGGTTTTAGCATCTAATCTTCTGAAATTCAACGTATTTAATCACTTATATTAAAAGCTTAATAAAATGACTAAAGCTGATATCGTAAACGAAATCGCCAAATCAACAGGCATTGAAAAAGCCAACGTACTCGCCACAGTAGAAAAATTCATGGAAGTTGTAAAAGACTCTCTGGCTCATGGCGAAAATGTATATCTCCGCGGCTTCGGCAGCTTCATCGTGAAAGTTCGCTCTGAAAAAACAGCCCGCAACATTTCCAAGAACACCACAATCATCATCCCCGAACACAAAATCCCCGCTTTCAAGCCGGCTAAAGTGTTCATGGAAGAAGTGAAATAAGATTAACCTTTTAAATTCAATTTAAAATGCCCAGCGGAAAGAAAAGAAAAGGCCACAAAATGGCCACTCACAAGCGCAAAAAACGTCTGAGAAAGAATCGTCATAAGAAGAAATAAGCCGCGCCCGCTCTGCGAGCGTGACCCTTTTCGGAAATGACATCCGTTTTTGAAACGCTATACACAGAACAAACCTGAGCCGGAAGCCCGATGACTGATTCGGGAGCATGATCCGTCCAGTGTTTGTTCTTTGTTTTTCAGATCCTCGGCGGCAACCGCATCTCTGCCACAGCCGCAACAGAAACCATAACCTATTAAACACTAAGCCAATGCGAAGCGAACTTATTGTCGACGTCCAGCCCAAAGAAGTCAGCATAGCTCTGACCGAAGAGGGTCGGCTCGTGTCCCTGCAGAAAGAGGCACGCGACATAGCCTACGCCGTCGGCGACATCTACCTGGCCAAAGTCAAAAAGCTCATGCCGGGGCTCAATGCCGCCTTCGTCAACGTCGGCTACGAAAAGGACGCTTTCCTCCATTACTTAGACCTTGGCTCACAGTTTTCATCCTATTCCTCATTCCTCACCAAAGCCCTCGACCGCACCGAGCGCTCCGTACCATCCATCTCCAAGATGGACCTCCTGCCCGACATCAACAAGCAAGGCTCCATCACCGACGTGCTCACACCCGGCCAGGAACTGCTCGTGCAGATTGTCAAAGAGCCCATCTCGTCAAAAGGCCCCAGGCTCACCACCGAAATCACCCTCACCGGCCGCTACATGGTGCTCATACCCTTTGGCGACAAAGTGTCCATCTCCCAGAAGATAAAAACAGCCGAAGAGAAAGCCCGTCTGCGTCAGCTCATCGAAAGCATACGCCCCAAAAACTTCGGCGTCATCATCCGCACCTCGGCCGAAGGCAAACGCGTCGCCGAACTCATCCACGAGATGAAAACTCTCGTAAAGTATTGGGAAGACACCATCGCTAAAGCCCGCACATCGACCGCCCCAGCCCTCGTGTTTCAGGAAGAGAGCCGCATCGTAGGCGTGCTGCGCGACATCTTCAACCCCGACTTCGAAAGCATTCAGGTCAACGACGCCGACACCTATGAGCAGATAAAGAAATACGTCAACCTCATAGCGCCCGACCGCACTGACATCGTCAGCCTCTACACCAAGGACGAGCCTATCTTCGACCATTTCAGCATCACACGACAGATCAAATCGTCGTTCGGCAAGACCGTCTCATTCCGCTCCGGCGCCTACATCATCATCGAGCACACCGAAGCGCTCCACGTGATCGACGTCAACTCCGGCAACCGCACCAAAGCAGACACAGACCAGGAAACAAACGCCCTGGACGTCAACCTGCGTGCCGCCGACGAAATTGCACGACAACTGCGCCTGCGCGATATGGGCGGCATCATAGTCGTCGACTTCATAGACATGGCCAAAGGCGAACACCGCCAGCAGCTCTACGAGCACATGAAAGAAGTCATGGCCAACGACCGCGCACGACACAACATCCTGCCGCTAAGCAAATTCGGCCTGATGCAAATCACGCGCCAACGCGTGCGCCCCGTGCTCGACATCACCACCACCGAGACCTGCCCCTCATGCTTCGGAAAAGGCGAAATACAACCCTCGCTGCTGTTCACGGACACCCTCTACGAGAAGCTCCATTACATGATTGACGACCTCGGCATCAAAGACTTCACGCTCTACGTCCACCCCTATGTCGAAGCATACCTGCGCAAAGGATGGCTCTCAAGCCTTTACCGACGCTGGCGCCGCAACCTCGGCGTCCGCTTCGGCCTCGTCCCCGACCAGTCGCTGGCCTACCTGCAATACCGCGTC
>URWH01000231.1 GCA_900551515.1 uncultured Porphyromonadaceae bacterium | reverse complement strand
CGGCTTCGGCTGCCATGCGCGAGGCCCGCAGTTTGCCTTCGCGCGAGTAGCCGGCGATGTGTGGCGTGGCGATGAATGTTTCTTCAAGGAGTCGGCGCGAGATGGCGGGTTCGTTTTCCCAGCAGTCGATCACGGCGCGGCCTACAGTGCCGGCTTCGATAGCGTCGCAGAGAGCTTCATTGTCGACGATCGGGCCGCGGGCGGCGTTGATGAGCATCGGATGGCGTCGGATGGTGATGATGTCGGCCTCAGCGGCTATCGTGTCGAGGTCGGTGAAGGCACCGGACTTCTCGGCTGCGGCTCTCGGGGGGTCGTTGAGCAGCACTTTCATGCCGAAACTGCGTGCCCAGCTCTCGATGATGCGGCCTACATGGCCCACGCCTACGATGCCGATGGTGAGGTCGGGCAGCTTTTCCACCGGCCATGCCTTGAGGATGGCGGCGAAGACGTATTGCGCCACGGCCGGGGCGTTGCAGCCCGGAGCGTTGGTCACTTCGATACCGTTGGCCCGGCAATAGTCCGTGTCGATGTGGTCGAGACCAATGGTGGCCGAGGCAATCATGGAGCATCGCGAGCCGCCGAGGAGGCCGGCGTCGCAGCGGGTGCGGGTGCGGGTGATCAGGGCGTCGGTGTCGCGCATGGCCTGCGGTGTGATGTCGGCGGGCGGGAGATAGCTCACGTCGGCGACATCGTCGAACACACCGCGAATAAACGGGATGTTGCTTTCAATCAGAATGTGAGGCCTATAGTGTTGCATACGAAGACGAATAAGAGAAGTGCTATTGTGAGGAGCACGCCGATGTAGCTCCGGCTTTTGGCGGCGATGCGGAACCAGAGTGTCAGCTGCATGGCACCAAGGGCGCCGAGCAGGGGCATATATGATAAGGCGTGGCCGTAGTCGGTGATGGAGAAGGCTATGGTCCAGAGGGTGAGTGTGGCGAGGATGCCGTTGAAAGCGCGCGTGCGTGCGTTGAAGCCGTAGACTTTGATGACGTTGAGCAGCGTGACGGTGAACGACATGATGAGCATCGTGGCGATGGCCGTGTGCTGGGCGAGGCTGTAGGAAGCGAACGTGGCGGCCGACGGCAATGAAATCCGGGGCAGCATGATGTCGGCAAGGCTGATCACCGAGAAGCCCCAGAGGATCCACAGCGGAGTGACGATGCCGATCACGGCGGCGAGGAATCCGCGGAACGACAGGCAGCGCATCTGCGCACATCCGATGAACATCACGGGGAGGTAGAAGGCGAAGGCGCCGTCGAGGCAGCTGCATGCCGTGATGATGGCGAAGACGAGGAATATGCGGCGGTTGGATGATGTGCGCTGATATGTGGTGTACATGATCATGAGTGACATGATCATGACCACGCAGAGCGTGATGCCGGCAGCCGAGAGGCCTGCAGCGCCCGGCGTGGCGGCCACGGCCAGGGCAAAGATGCCGACAAAGAGCTTTGAGGATGTGCGCAGGATGTTGAAGATGCGGTTGGTGAGCATCATGATGCCCGAGGCCACGACGATGACGGCGGTGGCAAAGACGATGGCGGTGAAGGCTGATGACGACGCGAGGGGCGCCGTCGGCCCGATGAGGGTGGATATGGCTGCCGGGGGCTCGGTCAGGGAAAGGCCGGACCACAACATCGCCATTGCGATGAGGGTGAGCAGCAGGGCGCAGAAGCCGCTGCTCAGGAATGTGGTGATGTTGGCCTCGACGGTTTTCACTTGGCGGCGGTGTTGGCTTCGAGTTGCATGAGGTCACGGCCTATATCGCGGCGGAAATATTTGCCGTCGAAATCAATGGCGGCAACAGAGGCGAAGCTGCGTGCGGTGGCGTCGGCGATGCTGTCGCCGAGCGAGCTGACGGCGAGGACGCGACCGCCGGAGGTGACGGGACGGCCGTCGGCATCGAGCTTGGTGCCGGCGTGGAACACGATGCTGCCGGTGACGTTTTCAAGGCCTGAGATGGCTTTGCCCTTCTCGTAGGCTCCGGGGTAGCCGCCGCTGACTATCATCACGGTGGCGGCGGTGAGCGGCGAGTGACGGAGCTTGAGATCGCCGAGGCTGCCTTTGGCGGCGGCTTCCATGAGCTGGACGAGGTCGCTGTCGACGCGCAGCATCACGGCTTCGGTTTCGGGGTCGCCCATGCGCACGTTGTATTCGATGACCATCGGATCGCCGTCCACATTGATGAGGCCGAGGAATATGAATCCGCGGTAGTCGATGCCGTCGGCTATCAGGCCCTTGACTGTGGGATCGATGATGCGGCGTGTCACCTTGTCCATGAAAGCATCGTCGGCAAATGGCACGGGGCTAATGGCGCCCATACCGCCGGTGTTGAGGCCGGTGTCGCCTTCGCCGATGCGCTTGTAGTCCTTTGCCTCCGGCAAAATCTTGTAGTTCTTTCCGTCTGTAAGTACGAAAACGGAGCATTCGATGCCGCTTAGGAACTCCTCGATTACGACGTTTGCCGAGGCGTTGCCGAACATTCCGCCGAGCATCTCCCTAAGTTCTTTCTTCGCTTCTTCGAGCGTCGGCAATATCAGTACTCCCTTGCCGGCGCACAGTCCGTCGGCTTTCAGCACGTATGGAGCCTTCATCGTTTCGAGGAAAGCCAGTCCCTCGTTGATGTTCGTGCCGTTGAAGGTGCGGTATTTAGCCGTCGGTATGTTGTGCCTTTCCATGAAACTTTTGGCAAAGTCCTTGCTTCCTTCGAGCACGGCACCCTGCTTGGACGGTCCTATTACAGGCACTTTTGCCGTACGCGGGTCGTCGCGGAAATTGTCGTAGATGCCTTTTACCAGCGGGTCTTCAGGTCCCACGACAACCATGTCGATGCCTTTTTCCACTGCGAAGTCTTTCAGTTTGTCGAAATCGTCGGCTTTTATTGCCACGTTTTCGCCTGCATCCGCTGTTCCGGCATTACCCGGGGCAATGTACAGCTTTTCCACTCTCTCGCTCTGCGCAATCTTCCATGCAAGTGCATGTTCACGTCCGCCGCTTCCTAACAATAATATTTTCATACTGTAAACTGGCTCTTTTTATAGTTTATTATATTCCTCTTTATTAGTCTGTCTGCCGCCTTTTGCCTCCCGGTCTGTACGGCTCTTATTTGAGATAGTCCTCGAAATACTGCGTTATACGCTCATGCAGGTGCACGCTCTTGTGTCCCGCCATGTTGTGACCCTCGCCCGGATAGACGAAGAAATCCGGCTGAGTGCCTGCTTCCGTGCATGCGTTGATAAACTGCAGGGCATGCTGCGGGACGACGGTCGGGTCGTTCATGCCGATGATTATCTGCAACTTGCCTTTCAGGTCCTTTGCTTTTGCAAGCAGGGATGTCTGCTCATATCCCTCGGGGTTGCTCTCCGGTGTGTCCATATACCGTTCGCCGTACATCACCTCGTACCATTTCCAGTCGATGACAGGACCTCCTGCC
>URWH01000230.1 GCA_900551515.1 uncultured Porphyromonadaceae bacterium | reverse complement strand
CATCATCGCCACTAAGGGCGACCACATAATGTTTATCGAGGTGAAGACACGCTCCACCCCGTTCAAAGATCCGCTGGATGCCGTCGACAAAAAGAAGATAAAATTGCTCGCGGCCGCGGCCGATTCGTTCATGCAGGCCTACAATGTGCGCCACGAGCCGCAGTTCGACATCATCACCGTGATCGGCCGTCCGGAGGCAGGCTATGAGATTACGCACTATCCCGATGCTTTCCTCCCGCCGCTCACCGGCGCATGGTGACGGCCCCTCAACCCGATGTTCTCTCCTAACCATGAAACGATCAACTCCGCTTTCCCGTGTGGTATCCCTTATATATAATGAGTGCCGTGGGCCTGTGGCAATGAATCCGCAAAAGAGCAACCCGAAAGAAGAAAGGGAATTGTTAAATCGTGTTAATGCGCTTGCAAGGCTGAAAGTTTGATATTATCTTTGTAATCGAATTAAAATTGTAATCATTACAAAATGGAACAGCGTACAAACTCCGATATCTCCAGAGTGTCGCAGCTTCTCACGGAAGCCGGCATCAAGCTTTCGGTGCAGCGCATAGCGGTGACGGCCTATATGCTCTCTCATCGCACTCATCCCACGGCCGACGAGATTTACCGTGCGTTGCTCCCCGACTATCCCACCATTTCGCGCACTACGGTCTACAACACTCTCAACCGTCTCGTTGAGGCCGGTAAGATCCGGTCGCTCGGAATTGACTGCGCAAACACCCGTTTCGACGGTTTGCTTGCCGACCATGCCCACTTCGTGTGCACTTCATGCGGCTCTATCTCCGATGTCGGTCTAACCGAAATGCCGAAGGCTCCCGAAGGATGCGAGGTGAACGAAATACAAGTGATTTTCCACGGCTTGTGCCATAAATGTGCCAACAATTGAAATAATTTTAATCAACATAATAATCATAACGTAATTTTTTAAATCCAAATTCAGTATGAAAAAGAAATTTATCTGCACCGTTTGCGGTTATGTTCATGAAGGTGATGCAGCTCCCGAAAAATGCCCTATCTGCGGTGCTCCCGCAAGCAAATTTAAAGAACTCGACGAAACTGCTGAGCTCGAATTCGTGACCGAACATGAAATCGGCGTTGCAAAAGACACTGACGCAGAGATGATCAAAGACCTCACAGCTCATTTCAATGGCGAATGCGGCGAAGTGGGCATGTATCTCGCAATGTCGCGTCAGGCCGACCGCGAGGGCTATCCCGAAGTTGCCGAAGCTTTCAAACGCTATGCTTTTGAAGAAGCCGAACACGCCGCTAAGTTTGCCGAACTCCTCGGCGACTGCGTATGGGACACCAAGACCAACCTCGAAAAACGTATGGCTGCCGAAGCCGGTGCAAACGCCGACAAGATGCGCATCGCACGCCGTGCCAAAGAGCTCAACCTCGATGCAATCCACGACACCGTTCACGAAATGGCTAAGGACGAAGCTCGTCACGGTCAGGGGTTTCAGGGCCTCTACAACCGTTATTTCAAAAAATAATCATCTAATAGCTTATCAATATGAAAGATCTTAAAGGTTCAAAGACTGAAAAGAATCTCCTTGAAGCATTTGCCGGCGAATCGATGGCTCGCAACAAATACACATATTATGCCTCGAAAGCCAAAAAAGACGGCTATGTACAGATAGCAAAAATCTTTGAGGAAACGGCTGCCAATGAAAAAGAGCATGCCAAAATTTGGTTTAAGATTCTTCACGGTGGTGCTGTACCCGAAACACTCGAGAACCTCAACGACGCCGCTAATGGTGAAAACTACGAGTGGACCGATATGTATGACAAGTTCGCTGCCGAAGCACGCGCAGAAGGTTTTGACCACATCGCCAATCTTTTTGCTATGGTGGCTAAGATCGAGAAAGAGCACGAGGAACGCTACCGCAAGCTCATCGCCAACATCGAAGGCGGACTCGTGTTCTCACGCGAAGGCGACACTATCTGGCAGTGCTCCAATTGCGGACACATCGTTTTCGGCCAGAAAGCTCCTATGATTTGCCCCGTTTGCGCTCATCCTCAGTCCTACTTTGAAATAAAAGCCGAAAACTATTGATTCTCCACGGATCCATAACATCAACAATAAGAAAGACTGTGCACTGCATGGTCTTTCTTTTTTACTTAGCAAACAATAGCCTGTCGGATTGCGTTGATTTTTCATAACCATCAAAACAATAGAAAGCAATAATGAAAACCGTAAAAAACACCCTGCTCGAGCGTCGGAGCATACGCCGCTATGAGCGCGAGCCCATCACTCCCGAACAGATGCAGTTTATCTACGAAGCCATACGCAACACCCCCACGAGCTACAACGGCCAGCAGTTCTCGGTCATCGACATCACCGACCAGCAGCTCAAGGAGGAGCTCTACGGACTCACCAACCAGAAGCAGATAAAAACCTGCTCCCATTTCTTGGTGTTCTGCGCCGATTTTCACAAGATCACTGTCGGCGCTCAGGCCAAGGACGTCGACATGCCCGACTTCTGTCACACCGCCGACGGGATCAGCGTCGGCACTATCGATGCGGCTCTGGCCATGATGAGCGCTCTTGTGGCTGCCGAATCGATGGGCCTCGGCGCCTGCTGCATAGGCTATGCCCGCACTGCCGCGCCCGACGAGTTCGCACGCCTGCTTCATCTGCCGCAGCGCGTCATGGTGGTGTGCGGTCTGGCTCTCGGCGTTCCCCGCGAGCTCCCCGATCTCAAGCCCAAGCAGCCTGTCGATATGGTGATCCATACCGACCGCTACCACGACGAAGATCTCGCTTCGAAGGTGCTCGCCTACGATGGCGAGATCACGGCCTACAATGCGAGCCGCGCCGGCACAAAATCGTCAAACGACTGGGTCAGCCACATCGTCGACTATTACCGCGAAGCCATGGGCTACCGCATGCTCGAAGCCATGCGCCGGCAGGGTTTCGACCCGCAGCGATGACGCCGGTTCCCTTTGCGGAATTTTTTTGTAGCCGATAAGGACAATTAGGCGACCTCTTATTTGCCGATTCGTGAAGAATTATGTAATTTTGCAAGGTTTTCCGATAGAAAGCCTTGCAAATTATTTTTTATTCGTTTTTGCACCACATTATTCTATCGCATGCACAACACTATCCCTGCTGTGCTCGTCCTTGAGGACGGCACGCGATTTGAAGGGCAGTCGTTCGGCTACCCTGGAGCTACGGCCGGTGAGGTGGTTTTCAATACTGCCATGACCGGATACCCCGAAAGCCTCACCGATCCCTCCTACGAGGGACAGATCTTAGTCACCACCTATCCCATCCTTGGTAATTACGGCGTGCCCCCGAGACGCGAAAAAGACGACGTCAGCGTGTTCTATGAGAGCGAGCGCATCCATTGCCGCGCCATCATAGCGCAGGACTATTCGTGGCAGCACTCCCACTGGCAGGCCGACCGCTCGCTGGCCCGATGGCTCAACGAGGAACGCG
>URWH01000229.1 GCA_900551515.1 uncultured Porphyromonadaceae bacterium | reverse complement strand
CTCTTCGAGAGTCTGCGACCAGTCGTTGCCTTGCCAGCGGAAACGCTGATAGGAATAGCCGGCAGTGACATCGAATCCCGATTTGATTGACTCGACATCCTTGCGGTAGTTGAGATAGAAGTCGAGGAGGGTGTTGACTTTCACCTGATGTTCGTGGTTGTAGCGGCCGATGCCGTCCTGGACGTTTTTGATCTCACCGTCGACAAGACGGTCGGAACCGTTTTTCCAGGCCATAGGCGAATAGGATGCGGTGATGTTGCGGACGTTTGAGCGCGACACTTCGTAGCCGAGGTTGAGGTTGGCATGGAGGTCGCGGAGGAACGGCATGGCGAGGTCGAGCTGAAGGTTGCCGATGCTCTGGAGAACGAATGAGCGGGAGCTGTAGTCCTGAAGCATCGCAATCGGGTTGAGAGCTTCGTTGCGGTTGATGGAGCTGCCGGTCGATGTGGGGCCTGCGACGTTTGCGCCCACGTAGGTTGTCCAGTTGTTGAACACGTTGCCTTCGGGATTTTTGACGGGAAGCGTGGGGTTGAAGCCGATGGCGTTGCCGAGAGCCGCTCCGTCGTGGTAGTGGTTGGATATCCATGCCCCGCGCAGGTTGGCGTTGACGGAGAGGAGATCATCGAAAAATTTAGGCGAAAGATTGATGCCGACTGTGGCGCGATCCATGCCTGTGGTCTTGATGATGCCGTTGTTGCCTGTCCAGCTTGCCGAAACGCGGTAGGGTATCGCTTTGAGCGTGCCGCCGACAGAGAGATTGTAGTCAGACGAGATGGCTGTTTCGAGCACGCCTTTCTGCCAGTTGGTGTTTGCGGTGCCGAGAGCGTTGTACTGGGTTGATCCCACGCCGTATTGATTGGCGATGAATTCGCGATATTGGTCGGCATCCATCATCTTGATGTAGTTGCGCGGAGTGTTGATGTACATATTGGCCGAGAAAGTCACTTCCGGTTTGCCCGATTTGCCTTTCTTGGTGGTGATGATGATGACACCGTTGGATGCACGGCTACCGAAGATGGCTGTTGCGGAGGCATCCTTGAGGATTGTCATCGATTCGATGTTTTCGGGGTTGACCATCGCGAGGGGGTTGGCAGAGCCTTTGGCGGTCTTGGTGTCCATGGGCACGCCGTCGATCACGATGAGGGGCTCGTTGGAGGCGGAGAGTGAGGCGCCGCCGCGGATGATGATGTTGGCACCGCCTTCGGGCGAACCGCCGTTAGTGGTGACAACGACACCGGGGCTGCGGCCTACGAGCAGGTCCTGAGCCGAGGTGGCGAGGCCGGCCTGGATTTCGTTGGGCTTCACCATGGCAACGGAGCCGGTGGCGTCGGATTTCTTGATCGATCCGTAGCCGATGGCCACAACTTCGCCGAGCATCACGGAGTTTTCGGTGAGCGTAACGTCGATCACGGAGCGTCCGTTGACCGGTTCGGTCACTGTGTTGCATCCGATGAATGAGAAGATGAGCGAAGCGTCGGGGCTGACGGTGATGGAATAGTGACCGTCGATGTCGGTGGCTACGCTAACCTGAGATCCTTGTGCGATAACGCTCGCACCAATCAGCGGTTCACCAGCCGAGTCGTAGACGGTGCCACTGACGGAGATTTTTTGCGCGAGAGCCGGCATGGCGCAGCAAAGCAGGGCCACAAAGGCCACGAGCGCTTTCCGACTCATTTGAAAACAAATGTTCTTCATGCAAATGGTTGTTAATTTACTTTGGTTAAAAATATGATATAATTCTCTGTTTCAATGGTATGTATGTATGATGTGCAGTCTTGCTGTCCTGTCGCTTGCGAGCCTCTGCCCTGCATGTTTCCGGCCGGCAGCCGTCGTGCATCAGCATAATGGGGGGTATCTTCCCGGGTTTTTACGCATTACAGTTGGCAAATTAAGGTAATTTGTTTTGATTTTTTACAAATATAGCAAAAAATACGATTAAATTTAAGATTAATTAACAAAACAAAGTGCGCTTTCTCTGTCTGAGGAAGCGCACTGAAAAAAGTTATGGTAGAATGGTAAGTCTGGTAGCGGCGTCAGCGGATGGCTATTTTGCGGGTGAAGGTGCCGCGGTCGGAGCTTACGGTGAGCAGATAGATGCCCGAAACGGCACCGGAATTGAGCGAAAGCTCGCAGTCGGCCGACTGCTGCGTGGCAATGACGCGGCCCTGGATGTCGTGGAGCGTGGCGGTGAGGCGGCGGGCACCGGCGAGGAAGATGTCGATGACGTTGCCCGACTGCTGCACGATGAGGCTCTTCTCAGGATCGGCTGCCGGATCGGTCACGCCCTGAACATCGAGTCGACGGAGCACTTCCTTGAGGCCATCCTCGGCATTGATCTTGCCGTAGCCGGCTTTCTTGGCGTCGGCTTTCACGTTGTCGTCCTGTGTGGCGGTCTTGGAAATGATGTCGATGATGTCGGTGGCGGTGAGCGTCGGGTCGGCTTCAAGCCAGAGGGCGATGGTGCCGGCGACATAGGGGCATGCCATGGATGTGCCCGACATCGAGCCCCAGTGATATTCCTTGCCGGATGAGGTGACCGTGCCCGACATGGTGGTGGCTGGCTCGTCGGTGCTCTGCTCTACATAGTAGGGGTTGAATGAGGAAATTATGATGTTGCCCGGCGCGGTCACTATAGGATATTGTGTGCCGTCGAACGATGAGCCGTAGCTGGAGAACGATGAGATGCCTCCGTCGGTGTAGCCTGAGTTCTGACCGTAGACTTTTCCGTCCATGCGGCCATAGTACTGGCGGGTGTTGTAGGAGCCAACGGAGATGAGCTGCGGGTTGGTGCATGCGTCGCTGATGGAGTTTTCGGCATTGCCGTCGACAGAGCCGGAAATGCTCGACTGGGCGGTGAGTTCACCGAGGTTGCTCAGCGTGCCGAAGATGTGCTGGCCGCTATTTCCGGTGATCTCAATGTGGATAAATGATTTGTAGGTGGTGGAGCGGGCGTAGTAGACAAGTGCCATCACGTGGAAGCGGTTGTTGGTCTCGTTGACTTCCGATATGGCAATGATCTGTGCTTCCTTGAACGCGCTTTTCAGAGCGCTGTTGCTTGTTGACACGACATTGAACTCCTGATCGGCTGCATTGACGGTGAACAGGGTGGTGTTTTTGTCACTGCCTATAATGAGTTTAGGCTTGAGTGACGAGAACTTGATCGAGAACGGCTGATTGTCGTCGGCCCAGAAGTCGACGATGGCGTAGGTGCCGCTGTAGCCCGAAAGCGGGGTGACGCACGTTTTCAGGGCGTCGGTGGCGGAGGTGAAGGTCTTTTCGACCGACATTTTGTCCGCGCCGGAGTTGCCGGCGGCCAGACAGATGATCGAGCCATACTGTTGGGAGATCTGGGCGAGGGCGCGGGCGAAGTAGTCGGTGCCGTCGTGCGGTCCTGTCGGGGAGCCTGCCGAATAGTTGATCACGCAGGGCTGACCGTTTTCCTGAGCATATTGACTCATCATG
>URWH01000228.1 GCA_900551515.1 uncultured Porphyromonadaceae bacterium | reverse complement strand
AGCGGTGCATCTGTTCGTGGTCGTAGCACACGTTCATGGCGGCGCCTGAGAGCACGTAGCTCGGACGGATCAGGACGGGGAATCCGACTTCGCGGACGAAATCGTCGATGTCGGCTTCGGTGGTCAGCTCCTTCCAGCGCGGCTGATCGATGCCGAGCTGGTCGAGCATGGCCGAGAATTTGTGGCGGTTTTCGGCGCGGTCGATCGACACGGGCGAAGTGCCGAGCACGGGCACATGGCGGCGGTAGAGCTTCATGGCCAGATTGTTGGGTATCTGACCGCCCACGCTGACGATGACACCGCGCGGCGATTCGAGGTCGATGATGTCCATCACGCGTTCAAACGACAGCTCGTCGAAATAGAGGCGGTCGCACATGTCGTAGTCGGTCGACACTGTCTCGGGGTTGTAGTTGATCATTATCGACTTATAGCCGAGCTTGCGGCAAGTGGCGGCGGCGTTGACCGAGCACCAGTCGAACTCGACCGACGAACCGATGCGGTAAGCACCGGAGCCGAGGACAACGATGTTGTTGCCGGCGTTGAGGTCGTAGGGGATGGCGTTGCGTTCGGCGCCGTATGTGACGTAGAGATAGTTGGTGAGCTCGGGATATTCCGAAGCTACGGTGTTGATGCGGCAAACGCGCGGCGTGACATCGAGGCTTTTGCGGTATTCCCTCACGCGGAGCACGTCCTGCTCCATGTTGCCGGAGGGGTTTTCGACGAGGCGCGCGATCTGGAAGTCGGAGAAGCCGAGGCGTTTGGCTTGGCGGAGCGTGTCGCGGTCGAGCGATTCGATTTTGTCGAAGGATGAAAGGAATGCGGCAAATTTGACTATGCCGTCGAGGCGCTGTATGAACCAGCGGTCGATCTTGGTGAGGTCGACGATGCGGTCGATAGTATAACCTTTTTCAAGAGCCTTGGCGATGGCGAAGATGCGGAGGTCGGTGGGGTTGGCGAGGGCGTCGTCGAGATCGTCGAAGTTGAGGTCGTTGTTGCCGACAAAGCCGTGCATGCCCTGACCGATCATGCGCAGACCCTTCTGGATTATCTCTTCGAACGACTTGCCGATTGACATGATCTCGCCCACGGACTTCATCGAAGATCCGATTTCGCGGTCGACGCCGGCAAACTTGGTGAGGTCCCAGCGCGGGATCTTAACGATCATATAGTCGACCGACGGAGCGACGTAGGCCGAGTTGGGCGTTCCCATCTCGCCGATCTGGTCGAGCGTGTAGCCCAGAGCGAGCTTGGCTGCGACGAAAGCGAGGGGATAGCCTGAGGCTTTGGATGCGAGGGCCGACGAGCGGCTGAGGCGGGCGTTGATCTCGATGATGCGGTAGTCGTTGGTCTCGGCGTTGAAGGCATACTGGATGTTGCATTCGCCGACGATGCCGATGTGTCGCACCACTTTGCATGCTATATCTTCGAGCATTTTGATCTGCTCGGGTGAGAGGGAAACGATGGGCGCAACGACGATCGATTCGCCGGTGTGGATGCCCAGAGGGTCGAAGTTTTCCATCGGCACGACGGTGAAACAGTGGTCGTTGGCGTCGCGGATCACTTCGAATTCGATCTCCTTCCAGCCTTTGAGCGATTCCTCGATGAGGATCTGCTGCGCGTAGCTGAGGGCGCTTTCGCAGTGGCGGCGGAACTCCTCGTCGTTGTTGCAGATGCCGGAGCCGAGGCCGCCGAGAGCGTAGGCCGAGCGCACCATGACGGGGAAGCCGATGCGGTGGGCCACCTTGATGGCGTCGTCGAGCGTTTCGACAGCCTGCGAGACGGGCGTCTTGGCGTGTATCTCATTGAGCTTCTTCACGAAAAGGTCGCGATCCTCGGTGATCATGATGGCTTCGACCGATGTGCCGAGCACTTTGACGCCGTAGCGGTCGAGGGTTCCGTTGAGGTAGAGCTCGGTGCCGCAGTTGAGGGCTGTCTGTCCGCCGAAAGCGAGGAGGATGCCGTCGGGACGCTCCTTTTTGATCACTTCCTCGACAAAATGGGGTGTGATGGGGAGGAAATAGACCTTGTCGGCAACGCCTTCCGACGTCTGGATTGTGGCGATGTTGGGGTTGATTAACACGGTGGAGATGCCCTCTTCGCGCATGGCTTTCAGTGCCTGTGAGCCGGAGTAGTCAAACTCGCCGGCCTGTCCGATTTTCAGCGCGCCGGAACCGAGCAGCAGAACCTTTTTGATCATTGCAGTCTGTATTTAAGAAAATGTTTGGATGCAAAAGCCTGTGAATCATGAACATCCCTGTTGCGGTCAGAGCGCCGCCTGAAAGGCAGTGAATCGAGCCGGCGAAGATGCTTCGTTTGATTCTTTGCAAAATTAATAATAAAGCGTCAAGCATGAAACTGCGGAGGGATTTTTGTTTCAACATTTTTGCTAATTTTGCAGTTTTAAGAGAGAAACGTTTAACAAAAAGATAAGGAAGTGATATTAAGCATTGTGTATTTACTGCTCGGTCTGGCGCTGATACTTATCGGAGCCAACTGCCTGACTGACGGCTCGTCGGCTCTCGCCCGCAAGATGGGCGTGTCGGAACTTGTGATCGGTCTGACGGTGGTGGCATTCGGCACGTCGGCGCCCGAGCTTACGATAAGCGTGATATCGGCCCTTGAAGGGAGCTCGGAGCTTGCCGTGGGCAATGTGGTGGGCAGCAATGTGTTCAACATACTGGTGATCATCGGCGTAGTGGCAATGGTGCGTCCCATAACCGTCAATCACGGGCTGATGACCAATGAGATACCGCTTGTGGTGCTGTCGTCGGTGGTGCTTCTGGTGATGGCCAACGGACCGCTGCTCGACGGCAGCGCGGAAGCGATGGTCAACCGCACCGACGGCATAGTGCTGCTGCTGTTCTTCGCCATATTCATGCGCTATACGTTTGCGCAGGCGCGCAAGCTGCCCGACGGGCCGCCGGCTCCGGGCAGTGTGCCATCGAGAGCCGGAGATGTGAAAGAGATGCGTCCGCTGAAAGCGGCGGCATTCGTGATCGGCGGACTTGCGGCGCTGATATTCGGCGGCGACCGTTTCGTGGCGGGAGCGTCGGATATAGCCAAAGCGTTCGGTGTGAGCGATGCCGTGATCGGTCTGACGATAGTGGCCTGCGGCACGTCGCTTCCCGAGCTCGCCACGTCGGTGACGGCGGCTCTGAAAGGGAAGCCGGGCATAGCGCTGGGCAATGTGATAGGCAGCAACATATTCAATATATTTCTCGTGCTCGGATGCTCGGCTGCGATCAGGCCTCTGCCGCTGGGCGATATCGGCAATCTCGATCTGCTCGTGCTCACCGGCGCGTCGCTGATGTTCTGGCTCATGGGCAGGATAATCGGGCGCCACGTGATAACGCGTGCCGAAGGAGCGCTGATGACGGGCTGCTATGTGGCCTACGTGGTGTGGCTCGTTTTAGAGAGTGTTTGAATTTAACTCAATGAAATCTTTAGGAGCTTTTCCGGCCTG
>URWH01000227.1 GCA_900551515.1 uncultured Porphyromonadaceae bacterium | reverse complement strand
TGTACGGTGGAGTATTTCACTTCGGCACGGTCCTCGACGATGATCTCGACGATGGCGGCGTGGAGCTGGTTTTCGTCGCGCTGCGGGGCGGTGCAGCCTTCGAGGTAGCTGACGTAGGCGTCGTCGTCGGCCACGATGAGCGTGCGCTCAAACTGGCCGGTGCCGGAGGCGTTGATGCGGAAGTAGGTGGAGAGCTCCATTGGGCAGCGCACGCCTTTTGGAATGTAGACGAAGGAGCCGTCGGAGAACACGGCGGAGTTGAGGGCGGCATAGAAGTTGTCGCGGTAGGACACCACTTTGCCGAGATATTTTCTGACCAGGTCGGGGTAGTCCTTGACGGCTTCGGAGATGGAGCAGAAGATCACGCCGAGTTCGGCGAGCTTCTCGCGGTGGGTGGTCTTGACGCTCACGGAGTCCATGACGGCGTCGACGGCCATTCCGGTGAGCTGTTTCTGCTCTTCGAGGGGTATGCCGAGTTTGTTGAAGGTGTCGATGAGCTGGGGGTCGACGTCGTTGAGGCTTTTCGGCCCTTCTTTCGGCTTCGGGGCGGCATAATAGCTGATGGCCTGGAAGTCGATTTCGGGGATATCGAGATGCGCCCAATGGGGCGGGGTGAGGGTGAGCCAGTGGCGGTAAGCCTTTAGACGGAAGTCGAGAAGCCACTCCGGCTCGCCTTTGAGCCGGGAGATCGTGCGCACCACCTCCTCGTTGAGCCCGCGGGGGATGATGTGGGTGTCTATGTCGGTGGTGAATCCGTATTTGTAGTCGCCCGAGGTGACGTCGCCGATCACTTCGGCATCCGTCTTCGGAGCCTGGGCGGGGCACTGTGGGCCGTCGGGATTCATCTTTGTGGAATCGTTCATGTTATGAGGTTGAGGGCGCGGCGGGTGGCCGGCGCCGGGGGGTTACGTGATATATCAACAACTGAGCCGTGGAAAAAGGTCAGAAGGAGTCGGCCCAGTCGAGCAATGCGGGGGCGAGGCCGGCGACGAATCTGGCTATCGGGCCGCCGTCGGTGACGATTGTCGAGGCGGGGTCTTTGAGCAGCCAGAGGTTGATGAGGATGCTGGCCACGACGAGCACTTCGAAGCCCATGAAGAGGGCGCCGGCAAAGCCGTTGACCGGGCCGAGATGGATGGCTTTGACCACGTTGTGGATCACATGGCCGAAGATCGAGATGCCCCACCACACGATGAGGAAGAGGCACACGTTGCCGATGATGGCTGCGGCAAACTGCTCCGTGATGTTGGCTGGGTCAATGATTGAAGCTACGACGCTTGTGGCTGCGTCGCCGAGTACCTGACAGGCCAGGAGCGCGATGAGCATGCCGGTGAGGGAGCCTACCTGGCGGATGATGCCGCGCTGATAGCCTACGTAGAGGCCCACGCCGAGTGCTATAAGAATTACGAGATTGATCATTTGCTGTTACTTGAAAATTAGTATGGCAAAATTACAAAAAAATCCGTAATTCGGGCTATTGATTGGAGTTGAATGTGAGGAGGGCCGGGGTGGTGGAGAGTATGGTGAAAAAAAGCCCAACCGCAAGAAGCCTTGCGGTTGGGTGATGGGATAGGGTAGCCGTCGGGGATGTGTGCGGCTGTTATTTGATGATGTCGTATTTGCGGAATACTTTCTCGATCTTTTCGAGGGCGTAGGTCACCTGCTCTTTGGTGTGCGTGGCCATGAGGCTGAAGCGGATGAGGGTGTCGTTGGGGGCAACGGCGGGCGAAACTACGGGGTTGACGAAGATGCCTTCTTCCTGGAGGTCGTGGGTCACGGCGAAGGTCTTGTAGTTGTCGCGGATGAAGAGCGGGATGATAGGCGTGGAGGTGTTGCCGATCTCGCAGCCCATGTTGCGGAATCCTTCGAGAGCGTAGTGTGTGACGTCCCAGAGGGCCTGCTGGCGCTCGGGCTCTGTCTCCATGATCTCGAGGGCTTTGAGGGCGGCTGCTGTCGAGGCCGGGGTGATGCTGGCGGTGAAGATGTAGGAGCGCGAGTGGTGGCGGAGGAAGTTGGTGATCTCTTTGTCGGTGGCAATGAATCCGCCGAGCGAGGCGAAGGATTTGGAGAATGTGCCCATGATGAGGTCAACGTCGTCGGCTACGCCGTAGTGGTGGCAGACGCCGCGGCCGCCGGGGCCGAACACGCCGATGCCGTGAGCTTCGTCGACCATCACGGATGCGTTGTATTTCTTGGCAAGCTCGGTGATTGTCTTGACGTCGGCAACGTCACCTTCCATCGAGAAGACGCCGTCGGTGACGATGAGCTTCACTTTGTCGGGGTCGCATTTGCGGAGCTGCTTTTCGAGCGACTCCATGTCGTTGTGTTTGTATTTGAGCGACTGGGAGAAGGAGAGACGGCGGCCTTCGATGATGGAAGCGTGGTCCTGTTCGTCCCAGATGATGTAGTCTTCGCGGCCGGTGAGGGTGGAAACGACGCCGAGGTTCACTTCAAATCCGGTGGAATAGATCATCACGTCCTCTTTGCCGATGTATTCGGCGATGCGTGCTTCGAGCTGCTTGTGCAGGTCGAGCGTGCCGTTAAGGAAAGGTGAGCCGGCGCATCCGGTGCCATATTTGCGGGTGGCTTCGATAGCTGCTTCTTTGATTCGGGGGTCATTGACAAGGCCGGTGTAGCAGTTGCTGCCGAACATCAGCACTTTCTTACCGTCGATGATCACTTCCGGATCCTGTTCGCTTGATATTGCACGGAAATAGGGATAAACTCCGGCGGCTTTCACCCGCTGCGGTTCTGTGTACTTTGATAATTTTTCTTGTAATAGCTTCATGGTTAAGGACATGATGACTTTTTAACTATCTGCGTCGCAGGCGCCGAGAGCCGTTGGCGACTAAACAGGCTGCAAATTTAATTAAAATTTGCGGATTATTGTCGCTCTTTGTCTACATTTTTTTGCCGCGGGTGAAATTTTGTCAGGGTTCGGGGCTATTTTTTGACCCTTTGCCACTGGCGGTTGCGGGCGTCTCAGCTGAGGGGGAGTCCGCCGAGCATGTCCAGGGCGAGGTGGAGTACGCGTTCAGGGGCGTGGGCTATGTGGTCGGCGTGGTTTTCGCGCAGCTCCTGCTCGGTGCGGAAGCCCCAGGTGACGCCTACGGAAGTGACGGCGGCGCGGGTGGCCGTCTGCATGTCGACGCCCGAGTCGCCAACGTAGAGCACCTGCGCTTTCGGCGTGGGGCATTCGTTGAGGATGCTGAACACTATCGAGGGGTCGGGCTTTACGGGGATGCCCTCGCGGTTGCCGTGGATGGCGGCCCACTCGACATCGGGGAAGTAGTGGCGGATGAGCTCATCGACGGCTGCCTGATATTTGTTGGAGGCCACGGCGATCTGGATGCCGTTGTGGCGCAGCGCGCGGAGCAGTTCGGCGATGCCGGGGTAGGGGCGGGTGTGGGCGGTGAGGTGCGAGCCGTAGTAGTCGGTGAAGTGGCGGCGCATGATGGCTACGTT
>URWH01000226.1 GCA_900551515.1 uncultured Porphyromonadaceae bacterium | reverse complement strand
GGGGGATGGCTGCTGCTTGGGGGGGATGGTGGTACGCCCGTGGGGAGTCGAACCCCAATCGTCGGAACCGGAATCCGAAATTCTATCCATTGAACTACGGGCGCTTTTCGCTTTGGATGATGCAAAATTAGTTGTTTTTTTGTAGTTTTGCAAAAAAACTCCGCATTATGACCTTAACACGATTTTTCACAACGTCACTTATCTTTCTTTGCTCGGCATTTTCGTCAAAAGCAGAGCTTTACATAATCTCGCCCGGAATGGATTTTGAGCCCGACGATCCAGAGCCCAAACCATGCTTTTTCATATTCACCCTCGAAAGCACGCCTACGGGGTGGAACTTTATAATAGACCACATGCTGGCGGGCACAAATAAATTTGAGAACGTAGATGTCACGGAAGTTGCCGGTGATGAGCATTTCATACTCATCCAAACGCATGAAAATCTGAATTATATTTTCACATCGAAAGGGAACCTGAAGTGTTTCTCTAACGGCGAGTATACCGGCTCTTTCGTTTCGGCCGATACTATGAAGGACATGGCAACCTATAATGAATTGTCAAAAGAGATCAAACGCAAGAAGTCGCAGCCTGCACAACCGGCTCCCGTTCCCGCTCCCGCTCCCGCTCCGGCAGAGACACAGAACGACGGAGGATCTTGTTTTACGGCCGACCAACTCGCCGGAAGTGTTTTCGAATGGGATCCGTTCGGACACTGGTGGGAAGATATCGAACAGGAGTTCACGAAAGCCGGGCTTGTCTCCACAATAGCTCAGCCGGGCGACGTATTTGTATATTTCAACGATCCGGATCATCCCGAAAGCAACCCTTATGACATAAGAATATGCGGATCGGAATATCCCTCGCGCGGAGCATATATCTATCTGAGGGGCAGCAAGCCATGCGATTATTATATGTGGACATTCCCCTTCTACGACTATTCGAATCCGGACATGAGCGGCACACAGCAGAAAGCGCGTCAGCTGTTTGACACGATGTGCAGCCAGCTGAACAGAGCCGGATACACCCTCGAAAAGACTCAGGACGACCCCAAGAGCGGAGCATGGTACACCGGCGCGAAGGGCAACCGAGCCATAACCATCGCCTGTTTTCCGGCCGGAAACAGATATTATGTCCAACTTCATGTGAGCCGCCAATGAACGTCAGGATCGAACAAGGATGGAAAGAGGCGCTTACCGCCGAATGGGATCAGCCTTATTTCACTGATCTGAGCCGATTTGTGCATGCTGAATACCGCACGGCAACCATCTACCCGCCGGCCCGACAGATATTTGCCGCCTTCGACGCTTGTCCGTTCGACAAAGTGAAGGTGGTGATCCTCGGCCAGGACCCCTACCACGGGCCGGGTCAGGCCAACGGGCTATGCTTCTCGGTGGCACCCGACGTGGCCATACCGCGCTCGCTCGTCAACATTTTCAAGGAGATCCACGACGACACCGGTGCGCCGATACCGGCCAACGGCGACCTGTCGCGGTGGGCACGTCAGGGCGTGCTGCTGCTCAACGCTACGCTCACCGTGCGCGCCCACGAAGCGGGATCGCATCAGGGCCACGGGTGGGAACAGCTCACCGACGCCGCCATCAAAGCGCTCAACGCCCGTCGCGACGGCCTCGTGTTCATACTCTGGGGGGCCTATGCCGGACGCAAGCGCGAATTCATTGACACCGCCCGTCATCTCGTGCTCTCCTCGGCCCACCCCTCGCCGCTGAGCGCCTCGCGCGGATTCTTCGGCAACCACCACTTCTCACGCGCCAACGCATGGCTCACCGCCCACGGCGAAACGCCCATCGAATGGTAATGAAAGCATCACGACTGCAACATATACTGCTAACGCTCAGCCTTCTGCTCGGCCTGACGGCTACAGCGGCAAAGCCCGCCGACACGTCGACGGCCATCTTCAACCCGGCCTTCCACACGCTGCAGCTGAAAGTCAACGGCAACGACATGCTGCCGCCCGTGATCATGACGGAAACCGACGACCACCTCACCATATCGTTTGACGAGCTATCAGACGAGCGGCGCTACATGCGCTACGAGCTTATCCACTGCAATGCGCGGTGGCAGCCCGACGAGCTGGTGTCGACGGAGTATCTCGACGGCTTCAACGAAGCCGCCATCGACGACTACGCCTATTCGCAGGCCACCACGGTGCACTACGTCAACTACTCTTTCAGCATCCCCAGCGAAGATATGCGGCCGAAGCTGTCGGGCAACTATCTGGTGCGCGTCTACGACGAAAGCGATCCCGACGCCACCATACTCCAGGCCCGCTTCAGCATCCTCGAGCGCGCCATGGATGTGACGGCAGCGGTCAGCTCGCGCACCGATATCGATTACAACAACTCGCACCAACAGCTCACCGTCGGCGTAGATTTCGGCACCGACATCATCACGAGCCCCTTCACCGACCTGCTCGTTGTGGTGGAACAGAACGGGCGCCAGGACAACGTGGCCTATGCCTCGATGCCGTCGCGCGTCGCCGGCAGCACGGCATGGTATGAACACGACAAGGCGCTCATCTTTCCCGCCGGCAACGAATACCGCCGCATGGAGATAATCTCCGTCACCTATCCGGGAATGGGCGTGGCCGAGCTCTCCTATGCGCATCCGCTCTATCACGCCACACTGAAGACCGACGAGCCGCGCGCCGACCAGCCCTACGCCTACGACCAGACACAGCACGGGCGGTTCCGCATACGCGAATACAACAGCGATGATCCCGACGTAGAGTCCGACTACGTGATGACCCACTTCTCGCTCGACCTGCCCGAGCAGCCGAATGCGGGCATCTTCCTCGACGGCGACATGGTGCAGCGCCGCTTCACGCCCGAGAGCCGCATGGTGTACAACCGCGCCACCGGCCTTTACGAGCAGTCGCTGCTGCTCAAGCAGGGCGCCTACAACTATCAGTATCTCACCGTGCCGACAGGCTCCGACAAGGGGCTGACCGCGCCGGTTGAAGGCGACAAATATCAGACCGTCAACACCTATCTCATAAAAGTCTACGCCCGCAGGCCGGGACAGCGCTACGACCGGCTGGTCGGCGCCACATCGGTCACTTCCGGCGTATAACCCCGATAAGATCACTTCCCGCTCCGCTAATGGAAGAAACATCAGAAGAAATCATGCTACAGATAAAAGATGCACTCGTGTCGCTCGACCTTGCCGAAGAATTTTTTGTGTGCGACCTCGACAAATGCCTGGGCGAATGCTGTATAGAAGGCGATGCCGGCGCGCCGGTCACCGAACAGGAACTGGAAAAGCTCAAGGAACTCGTGCCGGTGGTGTGGGACGACCTGCTGCCGGCGGCACGCGAGCGTATCAAGGAGAAAGGCGTGGGATACGTAGATGAAGAAGGCGACCTCGTGACGCAGATTGTCGACGGGCGCAACTGCGTGTTCACCACCTACGGGCCCGGCGGGATGTGCCTGTGCGCCATCGAGAAAGCGTATCGT
>URWH01000225.1 GCA_900551515.1 uncultured Porphyromonadaceae bacterium | reverse complement strand
GAGGAGACTCAGGGACAGAAGACGTTCTCACTCGTCGGCGCCATCGTTGCCGCCGTCATCGGCATCCTGGTGCCGCTGCAGGTGGTGTCGCAGACCTGGGACGACCACGACCGCTCGGGACGCTACACGGCCCGCGACTTCGGCATGAACTATCTCAACTCGCTTGACGAAAACGCCATCATTTTCACCTACGGCGACAACGACACCTTCCCCCTCTGGTATGCCCAGGAAGTGGAGGGCGTGCGCACCGACGTGAAAGTGGCCAACCTGTCGTATCTCACCACCGACTGGTATATCGACCAGCTGCGCCGACAGAGCTACAACGCGCCCGGCATAGACGTCATGGCCAAACCCGCCGACTACGCCTACGACGCCCGTCAGGCCTTCTTCTTCCCCGAAAATGCCAGCACCGATTTTGTCGATGCCACAAAAGCGCTTAAGGCCGCGTATTCCAATGCCGACAACCAATTCCCGTATCCCTTCGTGACCGTGCCCGCCAATGCCGAAGCTGCGGTGAAAAGCGGACGCATCAAGGCCGGCGAAGAGCCGTCGGACATCCAGATAGCACTGCCTTACAGCAGCCCGCGCGGCGTTGCCATCAACAGTGTGATGGTGCTCGACATCCTCAACACAAGCGCTAAGAACGGCTGGAACCGCCCGGTCTACTTCGCCACTACCGTCCCGACTGAAAACTATATCGGCCTCGATCCCTACTTCAGTCAGACAGGTCTGGCCTACGAAGTGGTGCCCGTGTATCACGAAGACGCCGCCGGCGTAAACACCGAGAAGATGTACCGCAACATCACCGAACGCTGGCGCTGGGGCGGCCTTGACAAGGTGACGAAAAAAGGCCAGGTTTATCTCGACGAAACCGTGCGCCGTATGCTCTCGTCGAACCGCGGCGCCATCTTCGATCTCGCCCGCTGCCTCGGCGTCGAAGCCTACAACGCCAAGATCAACCCCGCCTCGGTGATCTACGGCAATCTCCCCGACTCCGTTGAGGTTGTAGCCCAGCTGACCGATGCCGAGCAGGCCAAGGTCGACAAATATGTCAGCGACCGCGTCAAGAAGATCCAGACGCTGCTCAAGCTTCAGCAAGACAAACTGCCTGAAGTAGCGATGGACTACACATTCATCGAGTATGACCAGCTTTGCGAGATCTACGATCTGCTCTACGAAATCACCGGCGACAAGCAATATCAGGAAAAATGCCTGTCGCTCCTCGAGACAGAGCTCAACCGCTTCGGCAAGTTCATGCAATATTATGAAAGCCTGCCGGCTCCGCTCTACAACTCGCTGTCGAGCCAGGATCTCATGATCGTCAGCTACTATCCCTACCTCATCCGCCAGTATTACAAATACTCCGGCATGGATCAGAAGAAGACTGAAAATTTGCTCAGATCGCTTGAGAAAAAATACAAATTCAGCCTGAATCTCCAGTAGACGGCATCCATCATCCGACCCCGAACTCAATGCTCATCGAACAGCCGCCGTTGCTCTACCGGCTTCTCTTCCCGGAAGCAATCTGGCGAATAAAAAAGAAGAAACGTCGCGTGGTGTATCTCACCTTCGACGACGGCCCTATCCCGGAAGTGACGCCGTGGGTGCTCGACTTGCTCGACGCCCACGGCGTCAAGGCCACATTTTTTCTCGTGGGCGACAACGTGCGCCGATCGCCCCATCTGCTTGAGGAGATCAAGCGCCGCGGCCACAGCTGGGGCAACCACACCATGCATCATCTGCAGGGCATGAAGGTGACCTCGCTGCGCTACATGCGCGACCTCACCGAAGCCGACATGCTCATCGGTTCGCCGCTCTTCCGGCCGCCGCACGGCCTGCTGCGCTGGAGTCAGGCAGCCGCCATCAAGGACCATTACAACATCATCATGTACGACCTTGTGACCCGCGACTACAGCAAGAAAATGACGCCCGCGCAGGTGCTGGAAAACGTCAAACGATATGCCCGCAACGGTTCCATAATCGTGTTCCACGATTCGCTTAAGGCTGAGCGCAACATGCGCGAAGCTCTCCCCGCAGCTATCGAATGGCTCAAAAACCAGGGTTATGAATTCCTCCCCCTCCCGATGGAGTGATTTCGATGCCTCGCTCCTCGAAGGCTCCGGTGTCTACGCCTTCGGCATAGTGCGGCTGAGCACGGCCGGCGAGGTGCAGACAGCACGCTACTGCAGCTGGATCGACGGCCGACGCCACGGCACCATGACGTATATGGAGCGCTACGGCGATATCCGCCGTGATCCGCGGCTTCTGCTCGAGGGCGCCCGCTCGATGATATGCTGCGCCATTTCCTACTACACATCCGCCCTCCGGCAGCCCGGAGCGCTGTCCATTGCCCGCTATGCTCTCGGCAAGGACTATCACGACATCGTGCGCCGGCGCCTCGAAGCGGTGGCCGAGCGCATACGCCTGCGCTATGGCGGCGAGACACGCGTGTGCGTCGACACGGCGCCGCTCTACGAGCGCTACTGGGCCGCACGCGCCGGCCTGGGGGTCATCGGCCTCAACAACCAGCTTATCATTCCAGGGGCCGGATCGTATTTCTTTCTGGGCGAGATACTCACCACCGCGCCCCTCAACTCCACCGCCGACATCAGCGAGCCGCCAGCATGCGAGCAGTGCGGCCGCTGCGTGCGCGCCTGCCCGACGGGAGCGCTCAACCCCGACGGCTCCTGCGATGCCTCCCGCTGTCTCTCCTATCTCACCATCGAAAACCGCGACGAATTTCCCGACGGCACCGACCTCCACGGCCGTTTCTACGGCTGCGACTGCTGCGCCGAGGCCTGTCCGCACAACGCCAATCCGCCGCTTTGCGCCATTGACGAGCTGAAGCCCAACCCGCGGCTGCTGTCGCTCACCGCCGACGAGGTCATCGCCATGACCCGTGAGGAGTACACCGACCTCTTCCGAGGCTCGGCGATGAAGCGCGCCAAGCTCTCGGGGCTGCAGCGCAATGCCTTGCAGATAAAACGCAACCTTAAATGATAAAGACACTTAAATGATCCGTTCAGCAATTTCGATCGGCCTGCTCGCCATCGCCGCCTTGCTCCCCATGCACGCCGGAGCGACCGAGCAATCCGACTCTGTCAGAAAACACACGCCGGCAGTGGTGTCATCAGAAATAGGCCAGAGCGTGACCGCCGGCGACAGCTCGCTGACCGTCACCTGCATCGACCGCCGCGGCGGCCGGCACTCGGGCGAGCATTACGACGCCGACATACAGTCGCCCAAATCGGCCGTTTTCAGCGCCGACGGCAAGAAGCTCTACATCAACTCGCTTGAAGGCGGAAAGACGGTGGAAGAGGCAAAGGAGATATTCGACAGCGTGCTCGAAAACCGTGCGCATCCGGCGCGGCGCAACGTTGTCATTGCCAATGCAGCCTTTGCCATGCAGGTGGCAGAAAGAGGCAATAAGGGCATTGAGGAGTGTATTGACATGGCGCGTGAGTCGCTCGACAGCGGGCG
>URWH01000224.1 GCA_900551515.1 uncultured Porphyromonadaceae bacterium | reverse complement strand
GAGGTGGACCATGAATGATATTGTGGTGATGACCACAAGCATCATTGCCGAGATCGGATCGAGGAGGAATCCGAGGCGGATTACGAGGTTATCGGTAAACTGAAGCCAGTCGACGTTGAACACAAGATATTGGAGACGCTGATGAGTATCGGCATCAACGAAATCGGGTGAACCGGAGAAGAAATAAGTGAACGCGGTGGAATAGGCGAGAATCAGCGTCACGCCCATGCCAGCGGTGCCTAAAATACCGGCCCATTTATGGCTGATCCACTTCCCGCAAATACCCAGGAAGAGGAACATAAAGAGCGGTATGGCAAGAATTAAAACGGGAATAGTTGGTTCCATAATGCCTTAATGTTTCATTTTGGTTAGTTCGGCCGGATTGATATTCTTGGCGGCACGGAACACATTGATGATTATGGCGATGGCCAAAGCTGTTTCAGCTGCAGCAAGCGCAATGGCGAAGAGCGTGAAGAACATGCCTTCCATCTGGCCGGGAAACAGATAACGGTTGAACACCACAAAGTTGATATCGACGGCATTGAGCATAAGCTCGAGCGATATCAGCATTGCGATCATATTCTTACGGGTGATGAAACCGTAGACACCGCAGCAGAACATTATCAGCGACGGTATGAGATAGTAAATCATTGTCAGTTCCATACTCTTACGTTATCTTTTGCGGGCGACAACGACGCCGCCGATTATACATGCCAGCAACAGAACACTGATAGCTTCAAACGGGAGAAGATACTGGTATTCTCCGGTTCCCATCAAAGCTTTACCGATTTCTTTGACTGTCGGGTTTTCCATTTCAGGCAGTGTAGCCATAGCCTGACCGCAGCGGTAGAGCAGAGCGAATCCGGTCACCGCGAGGGTGAGGATAGCCGCTGCCAGACCGAGCACTCGCTGTTTCGACACGAGGGGCTCACTGTTGTGTCCGGGATGGGATGTGAGCAGAATCGAGAACACGAACAGCACCACGATGCCGCCGGCATACACAGCTATCTGCACGGCGCCCAGGAACTCGTAGTCGAGCTTAAAATAGAGGGCGGCTGTAGCAAACAGCGTGAAGAGCAGGAATGTGGCCGAGCGCAGGATTTTGCGGGTTGTGACAGTCAGTACCGAGAACAAGACAATCGACAAGGCGATTATCAGATACATAATGATACTTCCTACTGATTCCATATGGTTGATTAGTTATTATTTTCGGATTTGGGAGCGGCGGGGGCTGCATCGGTTTTGTCGTCCGAAGCGGCTTCGGCGGCTTTCTGTGCCTCTGCGGCCTTTTTGGCAGCCATTGCGGCTTTTGCAGCGGCTATTTTAGCTTCTCTTTCGGCCTGAATTTTTGCGAGCTGCTCGGGAGTGGGAGCGGGCTCTTCTTTTTCAGGGAGATAGTTGAGCTTTTTGACGAGTTTGTCGCGTGTGAAGACAGCCTGTTCGAAATCGTTGGAAAATTCAAGCGCTCCTTGCGGACAAGATGTGACACAAAGCTGACAGAACGTGCAGCTGCCAAGATCGTACTGATACTTGTCGAGCTTGCGTTTTTTCTTGCCGTCGGCGGTATCGACCATCTTAGTTGTGAGAGTGATGGTGCCGTTGGGGCAATTGCGTTCGCAGATACCGCAGGCGATGCACTTGTGGTTTCCGTCGGCGTCGTACTTCAGCTGAAGGATGGCGCGGAAACGTTCGGGCACCTTTACGGTTTCGCGGTCTTCGGGATATTTTTCGGTGATCTTAGGGGTGACAAATTCTTTACCGGTCACCTGCATGCCTTTTATAAGGCTCATGATGCCCGACCCTAAGGATGAAAAATAGTCTTTAACACTACCCATAGATTATTCAATTATATTGTATTATGATTTTTCAATTATCGGTTTTGATGAGAGATCTGTCTATCGTATCTGTCCTCCGAGGATGTCGAGAAGTTCAGTGGTGATGCTTTGCTGGCGTAGCTTATTGTATTCGAGCTGCAACTGGTCGAGGAGTTTCTTGGCGTTGTCGTTGGCGCTTTGCATTGCCATGACGCGAGCGGCCTGCTCGGATGCGCGGTTCTCGGTGAAGATATCCTGCATGACAGCCATGAGGAACATCGGGAGCACGGAGCGGAAGATAGTCGTGGCATCGGGCTCGAAGATGTAGGGGCGGCACTGTTCGTCAACGCCGTTGGCGCTGAATGTCGACTGGACTACGGGGAGCAGCTGCTCGACCGAGGGGCGCTGGCGGCTGACGCTTTTAAATTGCATGTAGAGCACGTCGACCTTGTCGGTGCCCCCCGAGAGGAAGTCTTGCTGGAGGCGTTCCATGAAGATTCGCACGCCGTCGCCTGTCGTTTTCGAGTCGACGCCCTCGATGCTTGTCATCGAGATGTTTCCACCGGCAAGTTTGCCTACGGCTTTAGTGATCTTTGCGCCAACGGGATAGACGGTGATCTTCACATCCGGGCCGAACTTCTCGCGGTAGTCGCCGAGCTGATGCAGCAGGATTTTGAATATGTTGACATTATAGGCACCGCAAAGACCGTCGTCGGAACCAAACACGACAATCGAAACGTGTTTCACCTCGCGGGCTTCGAGCAACGGTGAGGTGAATTCGGCGTCGGCACTGAGCAGATTGCCAATGATGTTTTCGATCTGGTTGCGGAACGGCAAAAGACGTTTCAATGACTGCTCGGCCTTGTGCATCTTGGCCGAGGAGATCATCTTCATGGCTCCGGTGATTTTCTCGGAGGAGGCTACGGAGCCTATGCGTCCTTTGAGTTCGCGTAGTGTTGCCATTGTTTTTTATTGTCGTTCTGTCGTTGTTTGGGGTGGGGTAGGCTTGGTGGAATGTATGTCGTTCAAGCAAATCGGGCGGCCACGTTGGAGGCTACTTCGGTAAGTTTGGTTGTGACGTCATCTCCGATGCGTCCTGCAGCTATTTCGTTGAGGGCTTCGGGGTACTGTGCGCGTAGTTGTTGGATGTATTGTTTCTCGAAGTCGGCTACGTGATCTATGGGTACTTTTTCGAGCAGTCCGTTGACGCCGCAGTAGATGACGGCCACCTGCTCTTCTACGGCCCAGGGCTGGTATTGCGGCTGGATGAGTAGTCTCTCGTTTTTGCGGCCTTTGTCGATGACGCGAGCGGTCACGGCATCGATGTCGCCGCCGAATTTAGTGAATGACTCGAGCTCGCGGAACTGGGCTTGGTCGATTTTCAGTGTACCGGCCACTTTTTTCATACTCTTGATTTGGGCGTTGCCGCCTACACGAGACACGGAGATGCCGACGTTGATGGCGGGGCGTATGCCGCGGTTGAAGAGTGCTGTCTCGAGAAATATCTGTCCGTCGGTGATGGATATGACATTGGTGGGGATGTATGCCGAAACGTCGCCTGCCTGTGTCTCGATGATGGGGAGTGCGGTGAGCGAGCCTCCGCCTTTGACCATGGGCTTGAGCGCTGTGGGTAGGTCGTTCATTTTCTCGGCTACGGCCTGGTTGTCAATGATTTTGGCTGCGCGTTCCAGCAGACGTGA
>URWH01000223.1 GCA_900551515.1 uncultured Porphyromonadaceae bacterium | reverse complement strand
ATTTCGTAGACTTCCACCCCGCGGGCCACGTCGAGCACTTCGTGGGTGTTGGAGTCGGTGCCTTCGGCCACATCGAGCTGCTCGCTGTAGACGCGGATCTGCGTGTTTTCCATCACGCGGCGCAGGAAGAGGATGATGGCCAGCAGCAGGCCGATCTCGATGGCGATGGTGAGGTCGAAGATCACGGTGAGCAGGAAGGTGACCGAGAGAACGGTGATGTCGCTTTTGGGATTGCGGAAAATGCCGCGCACGGTGCGCCAGCCGCTCATGTTGTAGCTCACCATGATTAGCACGGCGGCCAGGCAGGCCATAGGCACGAGGTTGATCAAAGGCATCATGAAGAGGAATATCAGCAGGAGCACAAGGGCATGGATCACGCCGGCCACGGGGGTGCGTCCGCCGTTAGTGATGTTGGTCATGGTGCGGGCTATGGCGCCGGTCACCGGGATGCCGTTGAAAAAGGGCACTATGATGTTGGCCGCGCCCTGCCCGATGAGTTCGGTGTTGGAATTGGTGTGCGAGCCGGTGACGCCGTCGGCCACGGTGGCCGAGAGCAGTGATTCGATGGCACCGAGGACGGCGATGGTGAAGGCCGACGGCAGCAAGGCGTTGACGGTGTCCATGTCCAGCGTGAAGCCGTGGGGCTGGGGGATGTCGGTGGTGAGCGAGCCGAAACGGTCGCCGATGGTGGTGACCTGAAGGTCGGGACAGTAGCATTTCAGAACCCACACGGCGAAGGTGACGATGATGATGGCGATGAGAGCGCCGGGCAGGCGTTTCGACACTTTCGGAGCTATGATGATGATGGCAAGCGATGCGAGGCCTACGGCCGTGGTGACCCAGTCGATGTTGCCGACCCCTGATAAATAGGCTCCCCATTTGGGAATGAACGATGAGGGAAGGTCGGTAAGTCCGAGGCCGAAGAAATCGTTGATCTGAGTGGAGAAGATCGTAAGTGCGATGCCGGCGGTGAAGCCTACAACGATGGGATAGGGGATGAATTTGATGACGGTGCCCAGATGGAAAAGACCCATCAGCACGAGGATGAGGCCGGCCATTATGGTGGCGATGTAGAGGCCTTCGAGGCCGTGTTCGGCAATGATGCCTGAAATGATGACGATGAAAGCGCCCGTGGGGCCGCCGATCTGGACGGAGCAGCCGCCGAGAGCCGACACAAGAAATCCGCCGATGATTGCCGTGACGAGACCCACTGTGGGGCTGACGCCGCTTGCAATGGCGAAGGCGATGGCCAGCGGGAGAGCTACGATGCCTACTACGATGCCCGAGATGAGATCGGCCTTGAAACGTGATAAAGAATAGTGGGAGAGCGCTGAAACGATTTTCGGCTTGAAGTCGATTGGTCCTGAAAAATTCATTAGTGTCTTCTTTTTTACCTTGTTACCTATGCTAATTGCCTATGTGTAAACGTAACGTGAAAGGACTGCCGCAAAAGCCGGCATTGAAGTTGAAACGGAGAGCTCCGGTAATTGAAGTTGCAAAATTAGTAAAATTATGTGTGAAAACAGCCGAATTGCCGAATTAATCGCCCCACCGGTGCATATATTCAAAAAAAGCGCACTGGGCATCGAAATAGACGCGATAAAATCCCGGTACCGGGAGCGGTGGCGGGTGTCAATAGCCTTTGCGGTATTTTTCGTGGTCGATGTCGTCGAGGATGCTGAGGTAGGAGGCGTAGCGCGAGGCGGCTATACGGTTTTCGTCGAGGGCTTTAAGCACGGCGCATCCGGGCTCGTGGGTGTGGGTGCAGTTGCCGTAGCGGCAATTTTGCGATTCACGGAATATCTCGGGGAAGAAGTGGGCCACTTCATATTTGTCGTAGTCGATTGTGCCGAAGCCTTTCACGCCGGGGGTGTCGATGATGTAGCCGCCTTCGGGCAGCGGAAACATCTCGGAGAATGTGGTGGTGTGCATGCCGGTGAGGTGTGTGGCGGAAATCTCGGCGGTGCGCAGGTGGAGATCGGGGATGAGATCGTTGATGAGTGTGGTCTTGCCAACGCCTGAGTTGCCCGACAGCAGCGATATTTTGCCGGTGAGGAGCGCACGGAGGTCAGCGAGACCGTCGCCGGTGCGTGCCGAAGCGTGGACCACGGTGTAACCTATCGACGAATAGAGATAGCTGACGGCATCGAGCAGTGCGAGGTCGTCGGGGCTGGTGAGAAGGTCGGTTTTGTTGATGACGATCACCGCCGGCACACGGTAGGCTTCGGCCGTTGAAAGGAAGCGGTCGATGAACGTAGTGGAAGTGACGGGGTGCGTGAGGGTGACGATGAGACACACCTGATCGAGATTGGCGGCGATGATGTGTGCTTCTTTCGAGAGATTGCTTGCGCGGCGGATTATGTAGTTTTTTCGGGGACGGATGTCGGTGATGTAGGCCGAGCCGTCGGGATTGGTTTCGATGACCACGTTGTCGCCTACGGCAACGGGGTTGGTCGTGCGAATGCCTTTGAGCCGGAAGCGGCCTTTGATCTTGCAATCGATCTCACGTCCGTCGGGGGTGCTGACGGTGTAGGCGCTGCCTGTGTTTTTAATAACGAGTCCGTCCATAACGGTGCAAAGATAATTAAATGCTTCAAATGAAAAAAACGGGCCGACATTTTTATCGACCCGTTTTTTATGAGGGAAAAGCTGTTATTTAACAAGAGAAACGAGAATCTCTTTGCCGTCGCCGCTTTCTTCAAAATAGATTTTGTTTTCGCGGGCGAGCCAGCCGAGAGCTGCGTAGAGCTCTTTGTCTTTGAGCTTGGTGATTTTCTTTATCTGTTTGTTGTCAAGCACATCAGCTTCGTTGAGGGCGCTCCATACGAGACCTGCCCATGTTCCAATTGTGTCTGTGTTCATTTTTGTTGTGTTTATAATGTTAGACAATATTTGTAAGATTTATAGATAATTCCGTTGCAAATCTACGACATTTTATTGAATTATCACTTGGTCGTATAACAAAATTTGCATAAAAAAGGTTTTAAATGCCAATTTAAAAGCATTTTGACAAAAAAATACTCCCAGAATTCCCCAATAAATCATGAATATGAGCCGTCACTGAACTATTGCAACAGCAACTTCACCTTCTGCGGGTCGACGCCCATTTTGACGGCGGTTTCGCCATCGGCTTTGGCATCGTCGGGGCGATAGCGCATTTTGTTGAGGAGGGCGCGGTAGAGATAAAGCTCGCCGTCGGTGGGGTCGAGCTCGAGCCCGGCGGCTATATCATCGGATGCCGATGCCAGATCGCCGGTCATCAGATAGCAGAGCGCGCGCGAGCCGAGGTGTGTGGCGTCGGGATTGTCTTTCAGCGCGGTGGAAAGATGCATGATTGCCGACTGGAAATCGGCCTTGCGCATCTCTACGGTGGCCAGGGCTATGTTGGTGAGCCGGTTGTCGGGCGCTTTGAGCACGAGTGTGTCGATGTCGGCCATGGCCTGCTGCTCGCGTCCGAGCGAAAGTGAGAGCACGGCGCGATAGAAACGGGGTTCGGTGAGAGTGCTGTCGAGCCGGATCACCTCGGAATAGTCGTCAAGAGCCTGATCGGTGAAGCCGGCGGAGG
>URWH01000222.1 GCA_900551515.1 uncultured Porphyromonadaceae bacterium | reverse complement strand
TCGTTCCTTCTTCAACTCAAGAAATTCACTCGAAAATACGCCGCCCTGACGTTAATAAATTTTGTGGAATAGGCTCTTAGTTCCGACTCCGGCAAATGCTTCGGCCTGAATCCCACGACCGTGTCGCTGACATTGGGCGTTAGCATCGATTAACATTGCCGGTGCGGATTTCTTGCCCGACCCCGGCCTAAATTTGCCACGCAAACGAATTCTCACACTATGAAAATCACACTCACTATCGAAGAGGTGAGCCGTCTGCTCGCCCTTCCGCCCGATGAGCAGAAGCGTGTGCTCGCTTACGGGCAGCAACTGGCATCGCAGTCCGACGAACAGATTGCCGGTGCTGTCATCGCCGACACTGAGCCGGCGATGATTCATGAAATACACCGGCGTTTCGCTGCACGCGCGCGCCGCGCGGTGAAGCGCCGTCAGCGACAGCAGGAGGCCGAACGCGAAAAAGTGGAATCGGCCAATCTTTCACATGGAGCTAAAGCAGGCTTGCAGTGGCTGCGCGAGTTCTTCGACACCAATGTGGTGAAGGTGCTCGACGATCTGGTGTCGCGGGCGGTGGGTCGCCTCGGCACGCTGAGCCCGGAGCAGGCGCGCCGTGCCTTGCGGCAGGCCTACGACTATCTGTGCGAAGCCGTATGCGGCCGCCTCAGAGCAGTGATGGCTGTGCCGTGATCATTTCCCGAGGTCGGCGGGCAGCCGGCGCGAAAAAATGGCAAATATCAGGGTGATGGTTGCGATCGCCAGCAGGGTGATGGCGGTGGAGTGGAGCACGCCGTGGCTCCCTACAACCGGCGGCACGATAGCTCCGTAGATGTAGCCCATGATGCCTATTATGGCCGATGCGGCGCCGGCATCCGTTTTCCCTTCGTTCATCGCCAGCGTGTTGCCCATGGTGAAGATCATTCCGAGTGCAAACACCATCGGTATCAGGCACAGCTCGTAGAGGATGAAACTGTGGCTGAAGAAGAAGAGCACGACGAATTCGGCCAGTGCCGCTCCGAACAGCATCAACGCGCCGACGTAGCCCGCTTTTTTCAGCAGCTTGAATTTCAGCGCCGTCATCGAACCGCCGGCCACTATCAGTGCATTGAAGCCGATGATCAGGCCGAAGTCGATTTCTGAAAATCCGAAGTGACGCTGCAGGATGAAGGTGGCCGACGACATATAGGCGAAGAGCAATCCGAGCGCGGCCCCTTTGAGCATCACATGGATCATGAAGGGGCGGTTGTGCATGAGCGTCCGGTAGCTGCGGAAGGAGCTGAATATCGATCCGCGGATGCGTCTGTCGGCGGGCAGGGTCTCTTTCATCTTAGGCACGAAGGCGAGCACCGCCACGGCAATCAGGGTGAGGGTGACAAACACCGCTTTCCAGCCTAACAGTCCCGACACGAAGCCTCCGGCTACGGGTGCTACTGCCGGTGCCACGCCATTGATGGCGCCGATCAGTGCCATCGTGCGGGCAAGCTGTCGGCCGCCGTACACGTCGGTCGGTATCGTGCGGGCCAGAAAATAACCTCCCGAGGCGCCCAGCCCTTGAAACAGGCGGCACACGAGGAAAAACTCCACGCTCGTGGAAAAGACGCTGGCGGCTCCCGCTATGATGAAGGTGACCAGCGACCACAGCAGGGCAGGCTTGCGGCCGTATTTGTCACTCACGGGGCCAAGCACCAGCTGCCCGAGAGCCAGACCGATCATGCCCATGGTCAGACCCAGCTCCATCGTTGGTATGGAACAGTGGAAAGCATCGGTCATCTCAGGCATTGCCGGCACAAAGATGTCGTTGACAAACGATCCGAATGCGCTGATGGCCGCCATGTAGATGACCATAAATGTGAAGTTGACCGTAACGGTAGTGCCGGCTGATGTGACAGGATTTTTCATGTAATCTCAACAACCGCGGGGCGCCGACGGTTCACACCGTCTGTTCCAGACGGCAGAGCGCCATCGACAGCGCTTCGTGCGATGCCTTGTCGATCACTTCGCCGCGGTCGCCGCTGAAGTGAAATGTCTGGCTGACGACGTCGCCGCCGTAGCACACGGCTATGCACACGGTGCCCACGGGCTTCCCGGGCGTGCCTCCGCCGGGGCCGGCCACGCCGCTCGTGGCCATCGCTATGTCGGCGCCGAATGCGCGGCAGGCTCCGCAGGCCATCTGCTCGACAACGGGTAGGCTGACAGCACCGTGGGCCGCGAGGGTGGCGGCGCTCACGCCGAGCAGATGCTCTTTGGCCGAGTTGGCGTAGGACACGATGCCACCGAGCATCGCTTCGGAGCTGCCCGGAATGGCGGTGATGAGATGCGCTATGTTGCCGCCGGTGCAGCTTTCGGCTGTCGCCACGGTGAGATGACGCCCGATGAGCTCTCTGAGGAGCGATGCAGCCGGATTGATGTCGGTTTCGGTCATGATGGTTTGTGGTTTGTCAGACGGTAACGCGGGCAAACGGCACTTCGTCGTAGCCGCAGAATTTCTTGTCGAGATATTTGTAATATCCGGCTATGGCCACCATCGCCGCATTGTCGGTGGTGAAGGTGCGCTCGGGTATGAAGGCTTTCAGCGAATGGGCTGCGCAATAATCGGCAACTGCCTGACGCACACCGGAGTTGGCCGATACGCCGCCGCCGATGGCCACGGTGCTGACGCCGGTCTGCCGCACGGCCTTGTCGAGCTTGTCGAGCAGTATCTCGATGATGGTGCGCTGGAGCGAAGCCGCCAGATCGGCGCGGTTGGCCTCGATAAAGCCGGGATCGTCTTTCACGGCATCGCGGAGGGTGTAGAGGAAGCTCGTTTTCAGCCCGGAGAAGCTGTAGTTGAGCCCTTCGATGTGAGGCTTGGCGAAATGGAAGCGGTCGGGGTCGCCTTCTTTGGCCAGGCGGTCGATATGCGGCCCGCCGGGATAGGGGAGTCCCATCGTCTTGGCGCATTTGTCGAAGGCTTCGCCGGCGGCGTCGTCGATCGTCGCGCCGAGTATCTGCATGTCGTTGTAGTTGCGCACCAGTATCAGCTGGCTGTTGCCGCCAGAGATAAGCAGCGCCAGGAAGGGATATGTCGGCACTTCGTCGTCGGGCTGTCGGCGGATGAAATGCGACAGCACATGACCGTGGAGGTGGTTGACGTCGATGATCGGACAGCGGAGCCCCAGCGACAATCCTTTGGCAAACGAGGTGCCCACGAGCAGCGACCCGAGCAGGCCGGGACCGCGTGTGAAGGCGATGGCCGATAGCTCATGCTTGTCGACGCCGGCGCGGTCGAGCGCCGCTTTCACCACCGGCACTATGTTCTGCTGGTGGGCGCGCGAGGCCAGCTCGGGCACCACGCCGCCATATTCTTCATGCACGCTCTGCGAGGCTATGACGTTGCTCAGCAGCAGGCCGTCGCGGATCACGGCGGCCGAGGTGTCGTCGCACGACGATTCGATTCCCAGAATTGTCACTTGATTGCTCATAACGTTGTCCGTTTTGTAGTCGATGCAAAGGTAGCAAAAAAAATGCAAGTATGCAGCCCCTTCATGCTTTCCTCCCTATGCCGCAGATTAAACAAGCAAGTGCGAATTTACAAAAATCATCGAGACCATTCACC
>URWH01000221.1 GCA_900551515.1 uncultured Porphyromonadaceae bacterium | reverse complement strand
CAACCTTTATATGCCACGAGGTAGTTGCAGTTTACCGAGCCTCCAAACCACTCGAATGAATCGTCGTTGGAGTAGGACACCTGGATGTGGTCGACAGTCGTGCCGCTGCCGACAGATCCGAATGTGACGCCGTTGATCTCCTTGTCAGTGTCGAAGGGATAACCGGCGAACTCCACGCGAATATATTGGTAAATGCCGGAGTTGTCGGCATCGTTGTTGCCTCCGTGGATTGTGGTGGGGCCGCCTTCGATCTGCTGGGTGTTCTGATTGTTCTTTGCCTTGCCGCAGATGATGAGGCCACCCCAGTCACCGGGACGGCGTTGGCCCGGAGCCTGTGCCGAGGTCATGACAATGGGTTGTTGGGCAGTGCCCTTCATTTCGACATATCCACCGGGTTCTACGATGAGGGCTGCCATTGTCTGCTTGTCACCCTTGATGACGGTGCCTGCCGGGATGCGGAGCTTAGCTCCGGCATCAATGTATACCCAGCCCTTGAGGTTGTAGGTGCCCTTTTCGAGGGTCACATCGCCGGTGAAGTGGAAGTTCTGTGTGCCGTTGCCGAGGTCCTTGCCGTCGTTGAAGAGAATTCCGGTGCTGAATGCGACGTTTCCCTGGTAGGTGACCTGCGGGTCGGTTTTCGGAGCGTCAGGTCCGTCGTTGTTGTCTGACGAGCACGATGCTGCCAGAGTGAGTGCCATGCCCATGAGCACGCACTTGCCAATTGTTTTGAATTCTTTTTTCATTGCTTCTAAAGTGTTGATTTATAAATATTATATTCAGAAACTGTAGGATGCCGAGATGTTTATGTTCCGCCCGGGACGGTAGCTTTTGATTACTTCCTGAACAGTATGTCCGGCAACTTCCTCAAACTGCTTTGTCTGGTATCTCTCGGCAAGCAAGTCGCGGACTGAGGCTTTCAACTCCCAGTGGCCGAGACGCTTGCCGATTGATATGTCGAGACTGTTGCGTGGCATTTCGTAGGAATTCGGTATATCGCGGGACTGTCCGTCTGTCCCGGTGCCGTAGCGGTTGCCTACACCTATAATGCGTTTGCCGATTCGGTTGTAAAGCACAGCGGCGTTCCATCCCTTATCCTTGTTGTCGTAGAATATACCGGTGTTGATCAGATAGGGTGACTGGCCTTGCATCGGTCGGTCTATGTTGTTGCCTCCTTCGGGAAATGTCACCTTGCTCTTGATAAGTGAGCCGTTGAATGTAAAAGAGAAATCCTTCAGGCCGATGAACCCAAGATTCTTGCGGATGTCAAGTTCAACTCCATAATTGTTCGCGCCCTTGGCATTCATGAAGGAATAGACAAGGTCGGTGCCTCCGGCCACGGTATATGTCCATTCAATCGGGTCGGTGAAGTGCTTGTAGAACAGCGCTACCGAAATCTGCTCACCTGCGGAAGGATACCATTCATAGCGAAGGTCGATATTGTCGATAAATGCGGCCTTGAGGTCATAATTGCCCATCACGTTGCTGCCAAGTTCGAAGTCGTAGAACACTGACGGGGAGAGCTCACGAAACTCAGGGCGGTTGACCGATCGGCCGTAGGCAGCCCTTATCTGGTTCTTCTCATTGATTTTGTATGTCAGATTCACCGATGGGAAGAAGTCTGAGTAGTCATAATCAGTGTTCTGCCAGCTTTCCTCATACTGGCGCGTGTTAAGGCCAAGTCTTTGACGGAAGAACTCATAGCGGACACCTCCGTAGACGCTGAATTTCCCGAAAGGGAGATTCACTCCTATATAGCCGGCGCCGAGATAGCGGCTGGCATTATAATCATTGAGATGGTTCACTTCCTCGTAGAGATAGAGCTTGTCGGGGCCATAATTGCCATCAGTCAGTACAGACCCCGCGACGTCGGGGTTGAACACGAATCCGGAGGGGAGGGTGTTGTCTGGCTGCCAACCATATTGGAAGCAACGTGTGCGGTATTTACGGCTGGCATATTCTCCATAAAGACCTGTCTTTAACATCGGGGAGGAGTTCCCGAAATGGAATGTACGCTCGTAATTCGCACCAATAGATGCCATATTCTCGTCAAGATGGCTGAACTCGCGGCTGATTCGGTAAATGCCCATGGTCTGCTCCGTGCGGTCGGTGCGCATTATCATGCGGCGGTCAGGCATGTCGCGGTTGGCGTATGCATAACCCGCACACCAGTTGATTATGTTTTCACCGAGGTTATGTTTGCCTGTAACCTGGGTATTGTAGGTAAGCCGCGACGCCTGGAAATATTCCGAATCGCGGATATTGTCGGGCTGGGCGTTGAATCCGGTGCGCTCGGTGTAGCGTTTTGTATAAATGTGGTTGATAACATTTTTCCACTCAAAGAAATGGTCGGGATTGCCCGGCTGAAACGACAGGTTAAGCAATCCTCCGCTGTGATAGTCGCGGCTGTATCCGTCGTCGACAGCCTTGCGCAGGAACACTGGCTTGTCGTTGCTTTCGTCATACGGGCCGTAAAGGGAATTCTCCATATTGCGGTATGTGCGGAAGTTCTGACTATGGTTGGCCGACGCAAGCAATCCGAGAGTCTGACCTCCGTCAAAGTTCCATTGACGGCTGTAGTTTGCGTTAAGCTTTATGTCGGGCAACGGTTTGATTGTCTTTAAGGTCCAATTGTTCTGAATACCGCTGGCAATGGGGTCGAAGCGTTGGCCTTCATAGCCGGGAAATGAAGCCAATTGGCTGGAAATACCAGACTTGAGGGAGTGACCGCCGTGGAAATCGACAAAGTCATGAAACATTGTGGATGTATTCATCCCGATACCTGCTCCGATGTCAAACCGTCCCTGCGATGGCTGCTGTCTGGTATTGACCAGTATGAACCCACCTGTGAAATCGGCGGGATATTCGGGAGCCGGACTTTTTACAATCACCACATTGTCGAGCTGCGATGCCGGAAGGATGTCGAATGAGAAGGCCCTTGAATCAGCTTCGGAGCTTGGCACGGCTCCGCCATTGAGCCAGACGTTGTTGTATCTTTGCGAAAGCCCGCGGACCATGATGAACTTCCCGTCGATAATCGACACACCTGGGATGCGTCGGATCACCTCCGAGGCATCCTTGTCCTGGGTTTTGGTGATCATCTGAGCCGAAACACCAGACTGCACGACAAGACTTGTCTGCTGTTCCCTGACCTGAGCAACTTCTGAATCATGCCGCAGACGGGCCGTGACAGTTACCTCGCCAAGCGTCTCGCCGTCAGGCTCCAATTCAAAATTAATTTCCGTAGGATTCGTTTCCAGAGATGCCTCCTTGGTTTGGCCTTTGTATCCTATGTAGCTGACGGAAATTTCAATTCGCTTGGCGTTGGTGGAAAATGAATATCCGCCATCGATGTCTGTTGCCGTGGCAAGACCTGGGATATTTGTCTTTACAGTGGCTCCAATCAACGGTTCACCGGATGCCTTGTCGGTGACAACCCCCTGCACAATACCCGAGACGGCGGGCAATGGAGCCGAAAATGCGATTAGGAAGAAGAGAATTAGTCGAATCTTTATCAACATAGCATATTCAAACGTTCTGATTACGCTGCAAAGTTCGCCTAATTACATTTCATAAATTTTTCAAAAATGTTAGGTTTTTATTAAATGCTGTAAATTGCC
>URWH01000220.1 GCA_900551515.1 uncultured Porphyromonadaceae bacterium | reverse complement strand
GCGGTGCCAGTCGGAGGCGCGCACGTGGATCTCCACGTCGCCCGCCCAGGTGCGGCCGTCGATAGCTATTTTGGCGTTGAAAAAATCCGGACCGGCGTCGGTGTTGAGGCGCCCCGGATCGATGATCTGCACCGGCAGACCGTCGACCGTTCTGAGCCGTGAATGGGGCCAGAGCCTGTGTTGCCACACATATTGCATCAACCGTTCCATGCACAAACTTAGTGAAAATCCGTCGGTCGGCAAAACGGAAGCCGGAGAAAATCCGCAGTGCCGTCGGCAGTAATATGATTGTCGGTCAGTGATCAGGCGTCGATGGAGCGGCGGAAGGCCACCATCTGCAGCGCTGTCTGAGCCGCTTCGATGCCTTTGTGGCCGTGAGGACCGCCGAGACGTTCGTTGGCCTGCTGCTCGTTGTTGACGGTGAGAAGGCCGAAGATCACCGGCGTGTCGCAGTCGGCGTTGAGAGCCGTCACGCCCTGTGTGACGCTCTGGCACACATAGTCGAAATGCGGTGTGTCGCCGCGGATCACGCAGCCTAACACGATGATGGCGTCGTAGGCCGACGTCTCGATAAGCTGCGAGGCTGCGAAGGTCAGCTCCACGGCGCCCGGCACTTCGTAGACGTCGATATCGGTGTCGCTGCTCAGGCCTGCTTCATGCAACGCTGTGAGCGCTCCGTCGAGGAGCCGTGAGGTGATATGGTCGTTCCAGGTGGCACGCACGATGGCGATGTGCGGCAGGGGATCGAGATGGGGTGCTTTGAATTCGGGGACGTGGGTTGACATGGCGGTATATATGTTGGGAGAGGGGGGATTAACGGGGAAAAAGCTTGTGCCAGAAACTGAAGATGTCGAGCGACGGGTTTTTGGCGTTGAAGAGGATGTCGACGATGCGCCGGTGCAGGTCGTCGGCGTTGATCTTCGTCGCTTTATAGAGCATGGTGTTGAGCAGATGGATGCCTTTCTCGCGCGTGGTCTTGACGGCGAGAAGGGCTTCGCCGAGATCTATCGACAGCTCGAGATGCTGGCGTGAGAACTCGGGCGATATCTTGGTGAGATATTTCAGGGCGCGGGTGAAATACTGTATGGCCTCGCGCTGGCGGTTCATCTTGGCAAGCGTGCGGCCTTCGTCGGTGAGCGATTCCACCAGACGCAGCCCTGCGCCCTCGATGCCTTCGTCGATCTGACGCAGATAGGTGTTGGCGGCTGCCTGATACTGTGCCAGAGTGTTGGTCTGCTTGATGCGCGATTTGTAGATCGACGTCGAGGCGTTAAGCGCCAGCAGGTGGGCCGACCCGTAGCGGCGGGGATTGGTCTTGGCCAGACGCTCAAAAAGCTTCATCGATTTTTCAATGGCACGCTCGGCCTGTTTGTGCTCGTCGCGCGAGTCGTGGAGCAAGGCTATGTCAAACAGCAGCGATGCGAGAAGCGAGAGAAACGGTTCGTCTTTGCGCTTCGGATTCTGCACGAGGAGATTCAGCGCCGATGCTGCCGACTGTATGGCTTCCGAGGTCATGTCGGCCTGGAGATATATCGAGGTCAGTATCTGCATCAGCGCGGCGTGAATGTCGAGAAGCCGTGGATTTTCGTCGGCTATGCGTGAGGCTATGGCATCGAAGCTGACTATATAGTCGATGGCCTGATCAGTCTGACCATGGGCGAGAAACCGGTTTGCGGCGGCGCGGAAGAAATCGTAGGCGCTGTTGAACGGGAGTGACCCGACGGCGTGACGCAGATCCGACATGTTGATGTCGCCGCTGGTGAGCTCCATGTGCTCCGACAGATCGGCGTCGGAGGGAATGAATAGTGGATCAAGCGAAGTTTCTTTCATTGACTGATGATTTGCAGGTAATCAGACGGGATGAGCCGGCGGACAGATGTCAGGCAGTCCCGGCCGTGGGGTCAGTTTCTTGATTTCTGACCGAGATAGCCTCCGTGATGACGTTTGGCATAATCGGCTTTCGTGAATCCGGTCTGCCGCATGACGTTGACCACAAGGATGTCGCCGATCACGGTCATCATAGTGGTGGAAGTGGTGGGGGTGAGGCCGAGGGGGCACACTTCGGGAGCCGGTGCGGTGACCAGCGTCGCGGTGGCGCATTTGGCGAGCGGGCTGTCGGCATTGCCGGTGATGACGATGGTGGGGATGCCGGGATAAAGGTTTTCGGCCAGCTCCACGAGAGCCACGATTTCGCGGGTGCGGCCTGAGTTGCTGATGAGGAGCATGACATCGCCCGGCTGCAGGACGCCGAGGTCGCCGTGCTGCGCTTCGCTGGGATGGAGGTTGACGGCCGGTATGCCTGTCGAGCTGAACGTTGTGGCTATATTTAGCGCTATCTGTCCGGCTTTCCCCATGCCGGAAGTGACGAGCTTGCCGCCACGACGGTGTATGCGGTCAACGATGAGGCTGACTGCGCGGTCGTAGTCCTCGCTGTAGGGGATTTGGGCTATTGCTTTGCTTTCGGCGGCCAGGATGTCGCGCATGGATTCGGCTATATTCATGATTGCGTCAAATCAGTGGGGTGTGGACTGCAAAATTACAATTTGGTGTTGCATTTTGCAAGCATGCAGCGAAAAAACATCATAAAATCGCGGCGGAGAAATTCCAATAAGAAGTGCAGCGGCCATTCTCCTCACTCCTTCCCGTGGAAAGGCTGCGCCGTGAGTGGGGGTCGGGCTGGCGGAAGCGGCCGAGGGCGGGGTCGTAGGCGCGTGCCTCGAAGTCGTAGAGGTCGAGGCCGGATGTGCGGTCAAGCTCCTTGTCGCCGAAGAGCCACCGCTGATAGGCGGGGATATATCCGCAGTCCATCGGCATGCCGTAAGGATAGTAGTGCGTGATCTGGCACACGCCGCCGTTGACGTTGAGATCCATGCGGTTGTTGCCCAGATGGTCGCAGTGGTAGAAGTGATACTCCGGCTTGGCGAGCGTGTTTCCCGAATTGTCGGCAAGGCGCAGATAGCCGCCATCGAGATTGATGCGGGTGAGCACCGAGTCCTCATAGATGATGTCGCCGCAATAGTCTGTGACGGACTCCACAATCTCCGGATCAGTATCGGTCACGCCGGGCACCGAGACCGGCAGCGAAGCCACGCGGTGCACCGTGCGGCGCTTCAGCCCCGCGGCATCGTAGAGATAGAGCGTCTGCGAACCGTCGGCAAACCCGACGCGCCGCGGCCGGATGTTGACATCGTATTGCGCGGCCGTGATTCCGCGGTTGAGGTCGCTGACCGTGTTGCCTGCCGCATCGTAGGTGTATTCCACCATATGGTCAGTGCAAACCGCAAAATTTGTTTTATTAAGCCAATATAACTGCATGATAAAATAATAAAACATCTATTGCAATTGCGGAAATAACCGCCATACGCTTTTTGGCGTTGTTATATTTTGCGCCATTTCTCACAATTTGTTCCCCGAACAATGATGTTATAAGCCAAAGAACAAATACAGGAATAAAGAACAGTAATACTGAGATTATTCCTGATTTTATTGTCGAATTATTTAGAATTATCATTCCACAGAACACTCCAATAAATGATGACATGTTCATCCAGGGAGAAATGCACCCTCGAAATAAAAGCCATTGGCCATAAAACAAAAAGTCCATAACTTGCGAGATCATAACA
>URWH01000219.1 GCA_900551515.1 uncultured Porphyromonadaceae bacterium | reverse complement strand
CGAAAATACGCCGCCCTGACGTTAACAAATTTTGTGGAATAGGCTCTTAGAGCCGGCTCTTACCAGATGCCGCGGCGGTCAAGTTCGGCCTGATAGCGGGCGGCGTTGGCTTGATGCTCGGCGTAGGTCACGGCAAAGTCGTGATAGCCGGAAAAGTCGGCTCGTGCACACATATAAAGGTAATCGTGTTGGGGAGCGTCGAGCACGGCGTCGATCGTGCGCTCGTCCACAATGCGTATGGGACCGGGCGGCAAGCCGTGGTTGAGATAGGTGTTATATGGCGACGGTGTGCTCAGGTGTGATTTCAGTATCCGTTTGATCGTGGGGTCGCCGACGGCATATTTCACTGTGGGATCGGCCTGCAGCGGCATGTCGATAGCGAGGCGGTTGAGATAAAGGCGTGCCACGCGGCCGCGCTCGTCGGTCTTGGCTGTCTCCTCTTCGACAATCGATGCAAGCGTTGCCACCTCGACAGGCGTTAGGTTGAGAGCCGCGGCTTTTTTGCGGCGCTCCGGCGTCCAGAAGCGGTTGCGGTAGTGCAGCAAACGTCTGACGATGTCGTCGGGCGAGGCCGACCAGTAGAACTCGAATTTGGCAGGCAGGAATGCTGCGGGAAACTGTTGTCGGGTGAACGAGCTGTCGGGCAGGATCCGGTTGATGGCATCAAGCAACGCTTCCGGCGAACATTCGAGTTTTGATGTCAGGCGAGTGGCCATCGTCTCAAGAGTGCGCGCATCGGTCCATTCGGCCGAGACCGGTGTCTGACGGCCTTTGGCCAGCCGGCGGGCTATGAAAACGCTTCTATCGCCTTTGTTGATGAGATATGCGCCGTGGGCATTTGCCGCATTGCCCCCCTGCAGGTGCCAAAGATTGTAGACACGCGAGCCGGTATCGTCGCCGAGTGCCGACTGAAGCGAATCCCTTACTTGAGCATCTGTGGCCGACTGAGGAATGTAGACCCAACGGCCGTCGCCGTCGTAGCGCCGGAGCGCATAAGCTGCGGCTATCGATGCCAAAACGATGAATGCCAGCGCCAGGCCGCCAATCCACAGGAGGGTTTTACGGCGGATGGATGATTTGCTGCGGACTTTCTTTCCCGGCTTCTTCGGCTGTTTCTTCGATGCTTTTTTCGTGTTCATATCAGATGGCGGAGTAGGGCTGATGCGGATAAAATATCAGGCGATGAGTCAACAATCCGGAATGTCGACGCATCGCCCTTATATATCTGGATTGACTGTGATTGTCAGAGTGACTGTTTGCTGTAAGTGAATTTGATCTTGGCTTTGTCGAGGCGCAGGCGGCACATTGCCGGGCCTGAGACGTAGGGGTTGATGCCGGTGACGTAGACTTGTCCCTGGCTGTAGTAGCCTGACTGTGATGTCTCGGTGACTACGTTGACCGGAGTGATGGTGAATGTGTAGTCGTCGGCCGTGATGTTGTCTTTCGAGAGCATCTCGATGATATAGGAGCGCATTCCGGTCACTTCGTACGACTGGGTTGTCTCGTCGTAGCTTGCGAGGAATGAGGTCTTGTCATCGGTTATTTTGTTGTCGGCGAAGAAGCTTTTCTTGTCCTTGGAGAGCACGATGAGCACGTTGGCCGGCGGGTTGATGTTGTTGCCGTTGGCCAGCTTCTCGACGGGGATTGACATTGTCAGCGAGTTGATCACCGAAAGGTCGCCGCCATACTGACGGTAGCGCGAGATGATCTCACGGGTGGGGAAGGTCATCTCCACCTCGTAGCCGGCGGGTGCCACGAGCAGTGTCTCTCCGTTGTTGATGCGGTTGAGAAGCGACTGGCTGAGCGACATTCTGATGAGGTTGTCGGAGATCACTTCGGGGGTCACCGCCATGTAGGTTGACGTGATGTTGTAGATGGTGTCGCGTTCCTCGCCGTTTTTGGTAACTGTGGCGTGGCGCTTATAGTAGAGACGTATCTGGGTGGCCGAGAAGTTGATCACGCGGCCTGAGCCAAAAGTGTTTTTGACATATATCCCGGGGAAGAACGACGTGAATGCCTGCGGAGTGGCAAACGTTTCGGGATGATTGATGTATTCGTTGTAGAATTTTACGGCAAAGCTTTTCGGAAGGTCGACCATCACCGAGCGGTAGGCCAGATCGTTGATCGAGTCGTTGTAGAGCGCATTTCCGGTGTAGACCTGTGTCTTGGCTGTCCAGCATTGGTTTTCGTCGTAGAACGAGCCAATGTTGTCCAGGCTGGTGTTGTAGCTCGGGGAGGGGAGCTGTGCGGTGAGGGGATAGACTTTGAATCCCATCGGCACGATGGAGTCGCCGGTGAGGTTGCCGCGGCTGAACATCATCACGAGTTTCACGGAATCGATGTCGGAAGCCTTCGTGCCGGCGGTGTCGAGCTGAAGGGCGGGCATGAACTGGGCTACGAAATCGGAAGAGAAGTGGCCGTATTCCTCGGCCGTGATGTTGCCGAGAATCTGAGTGGTGGTGCGGGCCGGGATGGAATCGATTTTCCGGGGTGTGCCCGTGAGAGTGAAGGCAGAGTCAATGACAACCTCGGTGTTGTCGGTTACGAGTGAGCTGCCTGCTGTGGAAGTGGTGTCGTCGCATGCTGTGAACAGTGCCATTGCTGTGACGGCAAAGGGTATGAAGAGATGATTGAATTTCATTTTTGAATGAGCGTTTGAAATCAGAGGTCAGTCGATGATTGATTCATAGAAATCGGCATACTGCTGCATGAACTCGCTTTCGTCGGAGTTGTAGCGAAGCATAGGCTTGCCCGATTTGACGGCATAGTCGAGAAGTTCGGCCGGGATATCATCGGATGATTCAACGATAGCGTCGCAGTAGTCGATGGCGAGCTTGTTCAGCGCTGTAAAGTCGACCGGACCGCCGGCCAGTGTGGCGAGATCCTCGTCAGTGAACTGGCTCAGTTTGAGCTTTTCAATGAAACGCTCGTTGAGGGTGCCGCCGAAATTTTCCTTACGCAGAGCATAGACGATTTTCGAGCGGCTGAAGGTGGGATCTTCGGCAAACGTGCGCTTGATGTAGAGAGGCGCAAGAGCGGAAGTCCAGCCCAAGCAATGGATCAATGCCGGATTCCAACGGAGCTTTTTGACGGTTTCGATCACGCCGCGTGCAAAGAATATGATTCGTTCGTCATTTTCCTCGGGCGAGGCTTCGATCTCAAGAGCTTTATTGGGAGAATAGTGGAAATAGTCGTCGTTGTCAATAAAATAGACCTGCATGCGCGAAGGCTGAAGCGTGGCCACCTTGATGATGAGCGGATGGTCGGTATCGTCGATCACGACATTCATGCCGGAGAGACGAATCACTTCGTGGAGCTGGTTGCGGCGCTCGTTTATCGAGCCGTATTTAGGCATGAATGTTCTCACTTCATACCCTTTTTCCTGCGTGCTTTGGGGAAGATTACGTCCGGCAAGCGACATTGATGTTTCGGGAAGGTAAGGTGCTATCTCCTGAGAAATATACAGAACCTTGCTGCGTTCTTTCATTCGATTGATCCTTTAATTAGAATATTACTTGCAAAGATAATGATTTTTTTTGAAAAAACCGGCGTTATGTGGCTATTAACCTCAAAATCGGTATTGAAACGGGTCAAGCCGAATTCCCGGTGCATAGATTTTAGGAAAAGTGTTAAATTTGCGT
>URWH01000218.1 GCA_900551515.1 uncultured Porphyromonadaceae bacterium | reverse complement strand
CAACGAAGCTTCCCTGCATGTGGCTCTTAACATGTTGCAGCGTGCCCTGAAGCAATCTAAAGCCCTTACTACATTTCTCAGCCTTTCCCATTGGGACAGTCTTGAGAACGATACGCCTCGCGAATGCATCAAGAAGGTCACCAAGGAAGAGCTGATGAATGAGGCTCATTGCACTTCTGCCATCGTCAAATCGCTCATCGACCGCGCCCACGAGCTCGGCATTGCCGTGATCATGGACATAGTCCACAGCCACGCCGTCAAAAACGAAGTCGAGGGACTTGGACGCTTCGACGGCAGCTACGACCTCTATTTCTACGGCGACGGCCGCCGCGAGCATCCCGCGTGGGACTCGCTCTGCTTCGACTACGGAAAGAACGAAGTGCTCCACTTCCTGCTCTCCAACTGCAAATACTGGCTCGAGGAGTATCGCTTCGACGGCTTCCGCTTCGACGGCGTCACCTCGATGCTCTATTACAACCACGGCCTCGGCCAGGACTTCGGCTCGTATGCCGACTACTACAACGGCAATCAGGACGTCAACGCCATCACCTATCTCACGCTCGCCAACAAGCTCATCCACCAGATCAACCCCTCGGCCATCACAATAGCCGAAGAGATGAGCGGCATGCCCGGTCTGGCAATCCCCGTCAAGGACGGCGGCATCGGTTTCGACTACCGCATGGCCATGGGCATCCCCGACTATTGGATCAAGACGCTCAAGGAAAAGAAAGACGAGGACTGGCATCCGACGTCGATATTCTGGGAGCTCACCAACCGCCGTGCCGATGAAAAGACCATCTCCTATGTCGAGAGCCACGACCAGGCGCTCGTCGGCGACAAGACAGTCATATTCCGTCTCATCGACGACAAGATGTACTGGCACATGATGATCGGCGACGACGATATGACCGTGGCACGCGGCATGGCTCTCCACAAGATGATCCGCCTTGTCACTGCCTCTACAATCAACGGCGGCTATCTCAATTTCATGGGCAACGAATTCGGCCATCCCGAATGGATCGACTTCCCCCGCGAAGGCAACGGCTGGAGTTACAAATATGCGCGCCGTCAGTGGGACCTGGTCGACCGCAAGGACCTCAAATATCAGTTCCTCAACAACTTCGACAACGCCATGATCGAGCTCATCGCCGGCGTCTACAACTTCCAGGCGCTGCCGGTGGTGAAGCTGTGGGAAAAGGACGACGATCAGGTGCTTGCCTATGGCCGCGGCGATCTCATCTTCGTGTTCAACTTCAACCCCTCCAAGTCGTTTTCCGACTACGGCATCCTGACGCCTCCCGGCGAATACGAAGTGGTGCTCTCATCCGACGATCCCGTCTTCGGCGGCTACGGCAACGTCGACAAATCGGTCACCCACTTCACGGCCAATGATCCGCTCTATGCTCCTCACGGCGTGGAATGGCTGCGCCTCTACCTGCCTGCCCGTTCAGCCCAGGTGCTCCGGCTGCACAATCAGCCCCGCACCCCCGGCCGCCGCAAAAAATAAACAGTCCCGATATTCAACTTTCGATCAAAGCAGGGCTGCAAGATCATAAGATTCACGATGTGACGCATCGTCTTTTTACGCTGACAATATCTTATCCCCTGACATATTTTGTGGGATGGGGTCTGATATCAGTGTTTAGCCCTTGCGTCACCAAATGTTTTCTGCGCAATTTACATTGACTGCGCAAAAAAACGTATATTTGCACGGAGATAATTTCCAGAGGGAAAGTTCTCTACCCGTAAACGGGGACATTAAATACGAAAGACGTTAACCATCATCATCTTCCACGTTCGAACTTCGCAACTTTGAATCTTGTCAGAAGATCATGCAACGGTGCAACGTCCATGATTATATGTATAGTCTTATGCCGCAACATGCGATTGCTTTTTCGCTGCTGTGGTAACGGAATTGCATATAATGACGTGGGCTGTACGCGTTGCTTATCCTGACAAGTAGGCAATGCGAAGGCCTGAACGTGAGATAAGCATGCGACTCCCACGTCTTTTCATTATAACAACATAGAAATCCACATGCAGAAGGGAGTCATGCATTATCTGAACCTATGACTCCTGTTGCTCCAGATTCTTTTCAGATTACGTCAGAAAACAGGCGTGAATATCCCTGGATAAACGTTTTGAAACTCCTTTGTGCTTTAATGGTAGTGCATATACATGTGCCGGTATCTTATCAGCCATACGTCCTTCCTCTTTGCACAATAGCGGTTCCGGTATTTTTCATTATTTCGGGATACTTTCTTACTGACAGCCGGGGTGCGTTCGACCTCGGGCATATCCGAAGGTCAGTCGGGAAAATCGCTAAAATAACGGCATTCGCATTTATGCTTTATTTAGCATTGACGGTATTGTCAGACTATCGTCATGGAGTAAAGCTGACAGAGTCTTTCCTTGACTTACGCAATTGGATCGAGATGGCTCTGTTCGGCAGCTGGCCCCATGAACCGCTGTGGTATCTAACGGCTTTATTGGAGGCCTATGCCGTTATTCTGATTATATCTCGTTTCGGGCCCATGGAAAAGTTACGAGACTTCGTGTCTGTCATATCCATCGCCTTTGTTCTGCAAATACTTGTGTGTTATCTTATAATCGGGCCCGAAATCACTGACAGCAACCGCTGGCTCGCCCATACATTCCTGTGGCCTGCCCTTCCATGCCTGGCCATCGGATCCCTGATACGGCGCGTCAAGCGGTTGCCAGACATGAAAGCAATAGTGGCAGCCGTAATCCTATTGACCGCATTGATCTATCTGTTGGATTATTACCGGGAATTTAACGGCGGTCTCATGCATATCCAATGCCAGGTAGTGGCTGTAGCGCTTGCCGTCACGATATTTGTAGCATTTCTTAAATTAGATCATGCTTTGAACTCCGTATGGACAATCGCGGCACTCGGCCGCAAACACACACGCAACATCTATATTGCACACTCAGCATGTATGCTTATAGTCATCAATCTCATGCCCTTTCTGCCCGAATACCTGACGGCGGTAACAACATTTGCCGTATCGCTCGTCGTATCCGCGGGATGGAATAGTATGCAGCATATGAAAAAACGTCTGTTCACGCCAGCTGTCAGATAACACAGTGCATAAGTTACGACAAACCCTACAATATTCCGACAATATCGGGATGCGCGATGTAAATACCGGGCAGATGTTGCGGTTGTGTGGGGGATTTTTGCTAAATTTGCAGAATTAAGTAACCAAAGCGACCAAAATATCAGATAATCAGTCAACCCCCCCTCATATATGGCAACAAACATACTCGAACTGAGTGAACAAGAAATAGTGCGCCGCGGATCTCTCGACGAAATGCGCCGTCGCGGCATCGATCCTTATCCTGCAGCTGAATATCCCGTCGATGCCCACACCGACGAGATCAAGGCGACGTTCAGCGACGAAGCGCCGCAACGCGAAGTGTGCATCGCCGGCCGCATCATGAGCCGCCGCATCATGGGCAAGGCATCGTTTCTCGAACTTCAGGATGCCAACGGCCGCATCCAGGTCTATGTGAGCCGCGACGACCTCTGTCCGGGCGAAGATAAGGACCAGTACAACGTGGTGCTGAAAAAGCTTCTCGACATCGGCGACTTCATCGGCGTGCGTGGCTTCGTCTTCAAGACCCAGATGG
>URWH01000217.1 GCA_900551515.1 uncultured Porphyromonadaceae bacterium | reverse complement strand
GGTCTCGAAATGCGTCACGCTGTCGCCGCTGACGTTCTCGCCCTCCTTGGGCCGCAGCGCCGCGCCCACGCGATAGGTCAGCAGCGTCTCCGCCGCCGTCGGCTGTGCCTCCAGCGTTTCCGCCGCGCCGCTGAGCAGCTCGGAGAGCTGGGCGTACTGCCCCGCCGCCTGCGCGCGCGTGTCGGCAAGCCGCCCGCGGTACTGCCGCCGCAGCAGGAAAGCGCTCAGCTCGCTGTTGACCGCCGACAGCAGCTGATGGCTGCACACGATCGAATAGTCGTCGTTGGCTTTCATGCCGTGTTCGGCGGCGCGTTCGAAATATCGCTTGGCGTCGGCATAGCGTCCGAGATTGTAATACATCACGCCGATGCTCTGTGTCACCGATGCCGTCCACCCCGGATCGTTGAGCACACGGCATGCCGAGTCGGCTTTCTCATAAAACACTATCGCCGAGTCGGTCATGTTGCTGCGGTGATAAAGCAGTCCGAGGTCGGAATAGACGCTCACGTCAAGCTCCGTGTCGTTGAACCTCTTGAGCATGGGTATCACGGCCCGTTTGGCGTTGATGGCCTTGCGCCGTTCGCCGCGCCAGGTCATCAGCGTGGCCTGCTCGTTGAGCAGCAGCGGATAGACCGGGTCGTTTTTCACTCCCGCTATGGCAAAGGCTTTGTCAAACTGTTGCTGCGCTGCGGCGAGGTCGCCGCCGGCCATCAGCTCGGAGGCCGATTCATAAAGGTTCTCTACTTTCGATTCTGCTTTTGTCAGCGCCGGTATGAGTGAGCATAAGAGGGCGATGACAGCCGCCGGAAGTTTGGGGATATTATAATGCATTGGAATTAGCTTAGTGCTGGAAATATTGCTTTCGTTTGTTCAAAATTAATATTTTTTACATTTATCGATAGCTGATAATCCTCTAAATCGGCTAAATTTTAACATAAAGAAAAATGAATTAACAATAAAATTGAGTTCTATCATCATTTCTGATGACAACGGAAAAGACTCTCGCGGTGTAATTTTGCTGTTGTTATTATTGCAATGGTATCTCACGGCCGAAGGTTATGATCCCGTGTTGCCCGATAGAGTAATGGCTGCGTACTGTCTGTCTGACATCTCACACCCGATCGACCGGTCACATATTAAACAAGCTATATTGTATAACCCCAAAAATCCAGACGACAAATGCGAAAAACGATTTTGTTCCTGTCGGCCGTATTCATTCTTCTGGCGGCGACGGAAGCCAATGCGATTGTTCGGGTAAGCCTTAAGGAGGTGCAACGCTACGGCACTACGCTTTATTTACATCTTAAGTTGGTCAACTCCGAGGAAAAAGACGCGCGTGTGCAGATTATGAAATCGGAAGGGATGCAGGATCGACGCTCCTACGTGATCGGTAACGACGATGTGGATTATGATATCAGGTTTATTGACGGCGACGCGTATTGCAATATCCCTTCCAAAACGGTGGCGAACTCGATGATGGTGGTCAGGAATGTGCCGCTCGATGTCACCGAACTGAAACTTGTGGAAGTTTCTGTTTACACCTCGGGTATGAAAGGCAAGTCCAAAGTCAAGGGCGCTCAGTATTATTCGGCTTTTATGTTCCGCGACGTGCCCATACAGGTTGTCAGGAATAACGATTACGATCCGGGAAGCTGTTCCGATGTTTTGATGGATGCCTCACAGATGAGCTGCACCCGTTCAGGCAATAATGTCATTGTGAAATTTCGTCTGAAAAGCAATCAGGGAAATTACATCTACAGGTTTAGTGGCATTCATCTCGATGGTGTCGTGTTTGGAACGGATGGCGATAAATATGCCGCAAAGATCAGTGTTGCTGAATCGTTGGCTCCTTCGCGAAGCGAAATGGTGACTATGACCATATATAATGTGCCTAAAACCGAGAAAATATTGCCCTATGTAAAAGCGCATCTGGATGATGGCATCGACATTGATTTCAGAAATGTCGAAATAAGGGCTCCGGCTGCTGCATCAAGTCCCAAAAAGGCACCGAAAACAGGCAAAAGCACGAAAAAGAAACGTAAAAAATCAAAATAATCAGTCAGAATTATGAAACGATATATAATGACGGCAGTCGCATTGATTATGTCGATGATGACGGTTGTCGCACAAAAGCCCGAGAAACACTTGGAAGGCGTTGACATTACACTCGGAGAGTCAGTGCGCTATTGCGGCGGTGTTATGGTGGATTTCAAATTCACCAACAGTTCCGACAAAACTTACTATCTGGCATTTCCGGGTGATGGCGTGGCAATTGACAAAAGTGGCAAAAAACATAAGACGAGAGTGATGAATCTCGTGTTTGATTATCCCAACCATTATTGTCTGCATGCCGGTTCAACGGTTTGTGGAAGCGTTTATATTAAAGATGTGTCGGAAACGACAAGAAACATCAAGCTCCTCGACATCGCTTTTTCTTGTTCCGATCTTGGCACTGTTGAAGGGAAATGCAGTTATCATTTCAGTGACATTGCAATCTCTCCCAGATCAAACACCGATGATGATCGCGTCACCTGTGATCTCCCCGACCTCTTTATCTCACCGGTGTCGTGCCTCAGGGCAGGCAGCAATGTGGAGATGACTTTCATTCTGACCAACAAGGGACGCCTCGACAGCAATTCCGATGCTATTTCGCATAATATATTCGATCGAAATGGCGAGGCTGTGGCAAGTGACGGCACAAAATACAGAGCCCGGTTGAGATATGCCGCCGATGACGAATCAATCGAATATGATTTCCCCAAAGACGTGCCTGTGAAAATGCGTCTGGTCATTGAAGATGTGCCGCAGAATGTCACCCGATTCCAGCTTATCAGATATAAAACCACGCCGAAAAACCTCCCCTTCAGGATTGACTTCCGCAACATGTCCATCGGCTGGCAACGCGATCGGCAGGCTGCTTCTGATTCACAAAATTGACGATTTTTTAATAAATTGTCTAAATTTATATGATACAGATTTTGAGATGTATTGCCAGATGGATTTTTACTTGCGATGAGGGAGCGTAGCCGTAGCTACGTGACCGAAGAGCGAGTAAAAAGACGCGGGCAAGCTTCTCAAAAGCAAAGAAATATGAATTTTAGACAATCTCTAATGATGATAAAATGAAAATAAGATTAAACTCCCTGTTGTGGATTGCCGGTGCGATATTTCTGATGTATGGATGTTCCGGCAGCAGCCGCTCTTATGATTCCGGTGACTATGATGATGACTCCGACGACAAGGTGGAGCGTTTAGGTGGATTGTTCGGGCATGACAGCCAAGCCGACGGCGAACAGGAAAAGGACTCCCAGGAGCTCTCCGCCTTCCCGAAATTCAGCGACAGAGCCTGTCTCGGCCTGTATGGCCCGGTGAAGACTGTCGAGCACGACGGCCGACTGCTCGTCGCCTTTGATCAGAACGGCATGTTGCAGAAACTTGACTACTACGATCGTTACGTCATATATAAGAGAGATGCCACCGACCTCTACTCATGCGACATACGGGGAGCAGACTACTTTACTCCGCTTAGAATTACGCTTAGGAATGATGAACGTGAGGATATCGATACTGAGGGAAACGGTGATTTCGTTCACTATAAATGGAAGTTTGACGATGCCGGCCGTCTGATCTCAAAATGGAGTTCGATAGAGTTCTACACCACTATAGAAACCTACAAATATCATGGCGACGACCGGCTTCCTTACAACATAACCGCCAGCGGCG
>URWH01000216.1 GCA_900551515.1 uncultured Porphyromonadaceae bacterium | reverse complement strand
TATACTCGACGACTGACAGCCCTGCCGTTAACATTTATTATTAAACAAGCTCTTATATTGCCGCACAAAAGCGACACGGATATATAACGCATCGCCATAGCGATTTATTATATATCCGTTCGGTATAGGATTACCGGCGGCTGAAGGCCGGACGGCAGGGATTATTGATGCGACGAGCTGTAGTTGGGCGCCTCGCTCGTGATGGCCACGTCGTGAGGATGGCTTTCGGCCACGCCGGCATTGGTGATGCGCGTGAACATGGCATTGTGCAGATGCTCGATGTCGGGAGCGCCGCAATAGCCCATGCCTGCACGCAGGCCGCCGAGCATCTGATAGGTCACCTCGTAGAGGCTGCCCTTATACGGCACGCGGGCGGCGATGCCTTCCGGCACCAGCTTTTTCACGTCGGTTTCGCCGGCCTGGAAGTAGCGGTCCTTCGAACCTTTCTCCATGGCTTCGAGCGAACCCATTCCGCGATATGCCTTATATTTACGTCCGTTATAGATTATGGTGTCGCCGGGCGATTCCTCGACACCTGCGAGCATGCCGCCGAGCATCACGCTGTAGGCGCCGGCAGCCAGTGCCTTCACGATATCGCCCGAATAGCGGATGCCGCCGTCGGCTATCAGAGGCACGCCGGTGCCTTTGAGCGCTTTGGCTACATCATAGACTGCCGAAAGCTGTGGCACGCCCACACCGGCGATCACGCGCGTTGTGCATATCGAGCCGGGCCCGATGCCCACTTTCACGCCGTCGGCACCGTTTTCAACGAGATAGCGGGCGGCTTCGCCTGTGGCGATATTGCCGACAACAACGTCAATCTGGGGATATTTCTCTTTCACGGCGCGGAGCACACCGACCACGCCTTTGCTGTGGCCGTGGGCCGTATCGATGACTATTGCGTCGACGCCGGCCTCGACAAGCGCGTCGACACGCTGCATGCTGTCGGCTGTCACGCCGACGCCGGCAGCCACGCGCAGACGTCCGCGGCTGTCCTTGCATGCGTTCGGTTTGTCCTTGGCTTTGGTGATATCTTTATATGTGACAAGTCCGATCAGCCGGCCCTCGGAATCGACCACCGGCAGCTTCTCGATCTTATGCTCCTGAAGGATCTGTGCGGCTTCCTCGAGATCGGTCGACTGATTTGTCGTCACCAGACCCTCGGAGGTCATCACTTCGTCGATCGGCCGGCGCAAGTCGCGTTCGAAACGCAGGTCGCGGTTGGTCACGATGCCCACGAGCTTGCGGTCATCGTCGACCACCGGGATGCCACCGATATGATATTCTTCCATGATTTTCAAAGCGTCGGCAACGGTCGACCCGCGTTTGATTGTCACCGGATCATAGATCATGCCGTTTTCGGCACGCTTCACGGCATGCACCTGACGCGCCTGCTCCTCGATTGTCATGTTTTTGTGTATCACACCGATACCTCCCTCGCGGGCTATGGCTATGGCCAATGCCGCTTCAGTCACCGTATCCATGGCGGCCGACACAAGAGGCACATTGAGTGTGATGTTTCGCGAAAACTTAGTGGTTAATTTTACATCCCTCGGAAGGACTTCGGAATAGGCGGGAATCAAAAGGACGTCGTCAAACGTCAGCCCGTCCATCTTTACTTTTTCTGCAATAAATGACATAGCTGGCTTGTTAATTTATTGCACGCAAAGTTAATGATTTTTTCGCAATTACCGGCAAGCACACACGCGTTTTTTTCTCCCGCGCTCCGCGCCAGATCATCTGAATCAGCTACCATTGCTAAGTTAGCTACCATTGCTAAGTTAGCCAAATCAGCTAAATCAGCCAAATTAGCTGATCTCCCGCTATTTAGTCACCGGCCGCACCGAATTGCCGTAGCGCCTGAGATCCCAGTTCACTTGAGTCTCTTCCTCCTTAAAATATAGATTGTAGGCGCTGAAACTGTTGTCGGAATAAGGCGTCCCGCACCAGTAATGACCCAGCACACCAACGAAATTGGCATTCCCGACACTTCCTTTTGTGCCCGCAGCCGGCAGGAATATCCACCGTCCGTTTTTCTTGCTTGTGGCTTTTATGCCTTTGACGCCGTTATGCTCCGACCATGCCACATTGCAGTTGTCGAGCAATTCCTTCACCTGCGCTACGGTGGGCAGTCCCCATGTGCCTCCCCATGTTGCAGCGGCGCAGTCAACATCCTTGTCTCCGCCTATCTCACGGTCGAAATCGCTGTTGCCGAGCGTCTTGCTGTTTTCGGCGGCATAAGTCTCCTTACCGACGGTCTCGCCCCAGGCAAAATATTCGCCACACTCTTCGGCTGCCGATGCGCCCACATTTCGCGTGGCCCACTTGGTGCCCGAAGGCAGGCCGAGCTCCACATAGCCGTGGCCGTTTACGAACCCGTCGGCATTGTCATCAGCTTTTGCCGACAGCCCCTCGGCCGATTTCTTTTCATTCGTCTTGTTGTCGGCAGCTGTTTCTCCCGAAACAGCTGCCGTATCGCCGCTTTTCTGCGCAGCCTCATTGCCGCCACACGCGGCAAACACACAGAAACTCATGGCGAAAATAGCTCTGAAACACACTTTAAACATTGATCCTATCATAAAAAATAGCCGTTATTTAATGTCATTAACTTAAAATTTTGCACAAAATTACAATTCCCGAGGCTAACTTACAACACCCGCAAAGCTTTTACCCCTCATTGGCGACAATTCAACCGCAATTCAACCGCGGTCTTCCACACATTTTTAATATAGCCGGGCACACTTTTTAGAAATCTCTTTCGTAAATTTGCGACCGTAATCACCCAAATCAAAAAACAAACGTCAAATGATCATCCTCTACCGCATATATCAGTTTTGCATCATGCTGCCGCTGATGCTCGTAGCCACCGTCATCGCCGCCATTATCACCATCACCGCCTGCGCTCTGGGCGGAGGCCGCTGGTGGGGCTACTGGCCGGCTCACATCTGGGGGCGCATATTCTGCTGGCTCACGCTGGTGCGCGTCACCGTCAAAGGCCGCGAGAATGTCGACCCCGCCACGAGCTACGTCTTTGTGGCAAACCATCAGGGTGCCTACGACATCTTCAGCATCTACGGCTTTCTCAACCACAACTTCCGGTGGATGATGAAAGCCGCTCTGCGTAAAATTCCCCTCGTAGGCTTTGCCTGCGAGATGTCGAAGCAGATCTATGTCGATAAATCATCACCCTCCGCATTGCGCCACACCATGGCACGCGCCGAACGCCTCCTCTCCGACGGCATGTCGATAGTCGTCTTCCCCGAAGGCGCCCGCACATGGGACGGAAAGATGCGCCCGTTCCGCCGCGGCGCCTTCATGCTTGCCCGGGAATTCAGCCTCCCCGTGGTGCCCATCACCATCGACGGTGCTTTCAGCGTGATGCCCCGCTTCAAGAAGCTGCCACACTGGGGCCATATCACCCTCACCATCCACAAACCCATCATGCCGCCGGCCGAAGGCCACGACACGACGATGCTCGCCGCAGAAGCCCAGGAAGCCATCGCCTCAGTGCTCCCGCATTGACCTGACGCCGACGCGCGCAACTTTCTTCCTTTTATATTGTTATAATTTATGCGCGGCCATTTTGTCAGTCGCGCATGACACTTTTGCGCTTTGGCACGAATTATGTTCTTATCTCTTCTCAGAAAATAAAATTATCTCATAACTCAAAACCGTATAAATCATGAACATCAAACCATTAGCCGACAGAGTTCTAATCCTCCCGGCTCCCGCCGAGGAAGTGACCGCTACAGGCATCATCATCCCCGACTCAGCCAAAGAAAA
>URWH01000215.1 GCA_900551515.1 uncultured Porphyromonadaceae bacterium | reverse complement strand
CCCCTTAAAGGCCGCGTCATCGCCGCCGGAAACGGAACCAAGGACGAGGAAATGCTGCTCAAGGAAGGCGACACCGTTATCTTCGGCAAATACGCCGGAACCGAAATCGAATTCGAAGGCGAAAAATACCTCATCATGCGACAGAACGACGTGCTCGCTGTCGTAGCTGAATAAAACCACTCTCTCCCCCAACCGACTAAATAAAACATACTTACCATCATGGCTAAAGAAATAAAATTTGAGATAAAAGCTCGCGAAGAGCTCAAGAAAGGCGTTGACGCTCTTGCCGACGCCGTCAAGGTTACCCTCGGCCCGAAAGGCCGCAACGTCATCATCGACAAGAAATTCGGCGCTCCCCACATCACCAAGGACGGTGTCACCGTAGCACGCGAAGTAGAGCTCGAAGACCCGTTCCAGAACATGGGCGCCCAGCTCGTCAAGGAAGTGGCCTCCAAAACCGGCGACGACGCCGGCGACGGCACAACCACCGCTACCGTTCTCGCTCAGGCCATCATCAACGTCGGCCTCAAGAACGTTGCCGCTGGCGCCAACCCCATGGACATCAAACGCGGCATCGACAAAGCCGTTTCGATCGTAGTGGCCAACATCAAAGAGATGTCGGAAGAAGTTGGCGACGACTTCAAGAAGATTGAAGACGTAGCACGCATCTCGGCCAACAACGACGAAGCCATCGGCCACCTCATTGCCGAAGCTATGAAGAAAGTGAAGAAAGAAGGCGTCATCACCGTCGACGAAGCCAAAGGAACCGAAACCACCGTCGACACCGTCGAAGGCATGCAGTTCGACCGCGGCTACATCTCGCCCTACTTCGTCACCAACACCGAGAAGATGGAATGCGAGATGGAATCGCCCTACATCCTTCTCTACGACAAGAAGATCTCCAACCTCAAAGACCTCCTGCCCATCCTCGAATCAAGCGCACAGAGCGGCCGCCCGTTGCTCATCATCGCTGAAGATGTCGATCAGGAAGCCCTCGCCACTCTTGTTGTCAACCGTCTGCGCGGCGCCCTCAAAATCTGCGCCGTCAAAGCTCCCGGATTCGGCGACCGCCGCAAGGAGATGCTTGAAGACATCGCCATCCTCACCGGCGGCGTTGTCATCTCCGAAGAGAAAGGCATGAAGCTTGAATCGGCTACCATCGACTTCCTCGGCACCGCCGAAAAGATCGAGGTGACCAAAGAAAACACCACAATCATCAACGGCAAAGGCTCCAAAGATGCCATCGCCGCTCGCGTCGCTCAGATCAAATCCCAGATCGAGAATACAACCAGCGATTACGACCGCGAGAAACTCCAGGAACGGCTCGCCAAACTGGCCGGCGGTGTTGCAGTGCTCCACGTTGGCGCTCCTTCCGAAGTGGAGATGAAAGAGAAAAAAGACCGCGTCGACGACGCTCTCTCCGCTACACGCGCTGCCATCGCTGAAGGCATCGTTCCCGGCGGCGGCGTCACCTACATCCGCTGCGTCGAGAAGCTCGAAGGCGTCAAAGGCGACAACGACGACGAAACAACCGGTATCCTCATCGTCAAACGTGCCATCGAAGAGCCGCTCCGTCAGATCGTTGCCAACGCAGGCGTTGAAGGCGCAGTTGTGGTTCAGAAAGTCAAAGAAGGCAACGGCGACTTCGGCTACAACGCCCGCACCGACACCTTCGAAAACCTCATGGCCGCAGGCGTCATCGATCCCGCCAAAGTTACCCGCGTGGCTCTCGAAAACGCTGCCTCCATCGCAGGCATGTTCCTCACCACCGAATGTGTCATCGCCGAAAAGAAGGAAGACAACCCCGCTCCCGCAATGCCCGCTCCCGGCATGGGCGGCATGGGCGGCATGATGTAATCATCTGATCTAATCAATCCATCCACCATATCAAAGGCGCATATCCCCCGCGGACATGCGCCTTTGTTGTGTCTTATGCACCCCTCGTTCAGAACACACATATTTATATATATATTTTATATATATACTTATCTGAGCATAATCACCGACAGCGTCCGGCCTGAGGCCACGCCAAGGCGGCGGGCGGAAAAGAATCGGTCGGGATTGCAGCGGGAGCAGACGGGCGCCGGCGCTATGTTTTCAGCCTCTAAACCTGAGGCGATAAGCGTGTGGCGCACGGCCGCACCGAGATCGACATGCGGTCGACCTTCGCGACCCCTCGTCACCACTTCAGCCGGAAAATCAGCCCGGAATCGTTCGGCCACCTCATCGCCCACCTCAAAGCATCCGGAGCATATCATGGGACCCAGGGCGGCACGAATCCTCGACGGCCCGGCCCCGATCTCCTGCATGGCTTCGACGGCTTTCGCCGCTATGCGTGCCACGGTGCCGCGCCAGCCGCTGTGCACGGCGGCTATCACACCCGCCTCAGCATCGGCCATCAGTAGCGGCACGCAGTCGGCCGTGTTGACGGCGAGCGCCACGCCGCGCAGCCGCGTCACAAGTCCGTCGGTTTCCTCAAGCGCATCGGCCGCCACCGGCAGCCGTTCGATCAAGGCCACGCGGTCGGTATGTGTCTGTCGCGCCATCACCAGATGATCACTGTCGATACCGAGATCACGGCACAACAGCCCGCGGCATGCGTCGACATGCGCCGGCGTGTCGCCAACATAATGGCACGCGTTAAATCCCGAATACGGATCGCCGGCCGTCAGCCGGCCGCGCAGCGTCGAAAACGCCGTCACGCCTCCTACGCCTATGGCCAGATCAATCTTTGCGGTCGTCATCGGCCGGATAATCGAAATCCCAGCTGTCGTCCCACTCTTCGGGGAAATCCTCGCCTTCGTCAATCACCTCTTCGTCGACGGGCGTCTCGGGCGCCTGCTCGAAGATAAACTCGTCTTCTTCGCGCACGCGGTGATGCCCGTCGAGCGGACGGTGAGTGATCGACGGCGTTGCAATCTGGTTGCGCTCATCGGTAACCGCGCCCCACAGCACATCTTTCAGCTCCGTCAACCCCAGACCTGTCACGGCCGATATAAACAGATGCGGCACGTCGTCGGGCAGCGTCTTCTCAATCTCGGCCATCAGTTCTTCGTCGAGCATATCGCTTTTCGAAATGGCCAGCACACGCTGCTTGTCCATCAGCTGGGGATTGAATTTCTCAAGCTCGTTGAGAAGTATCTCATATTCGCTCTTGATATTTTCGGCATCGGCCGGAACCATAAACAGCAGCACGGCATTGCGCTCGATATGGCGCAGAAACCTGAGGCCTAAGCCTTTGCCCTCGCTCGCACCCTCGATGATACCGGGGATGTCGGCCATCACAAACGACCGGTTGTCGCGGTAAGGCACTATGCCGAGCTGCGGCTCCATCGTCGTGAAAGGATAATCTGCAATCTTGGGCCGCGCCGCCGACAGCGCCGACAGCAGCGTCGACTTGCCGGCATTCGGAAATCCCACGAGGCCCACGTCGGCCAGCAATTTGAGCTCCAGGATCACGGTGCGGTCAATGGCAGGCTCGCCCGGCTGGGCATAACGCGGCGTGCGGTTGGTGGCGCTTTTGAAATGCCAGTTGCCGAGGCCGCCGCGCCCGCCGCGAAGCAGTTTCACTTCCTCACCGTCGTAGTTCACTTCGCAGAGGAACTCTCCGGTTTCGGCGTCGAACACCACGGTGCCCGTCGGCACCTCTATCACGGCATCATCGCCGTCCTTACCGAAGCTGCGGCCGCCGCTTCCGCTCTGGCCGTTACCGGCAAACACGTGGCGGTTGTATTTCAGCGGCAGCAGTGTCCACATCTGTTTGTTGCCGCGCAGTATCACGTGACCGCCGCG
>URWH01000214.1 GCA_900551515.1 uncultured Porphyromonadaceae bacterium | reverse complement strand
AGGTCAGCGTGGACCGCGACGCCACCAACCGCATCACCGGCCTCGATCTGGCCGGCGACTTCTTCCTGCTCGGCGACATGGACCGCCTGCTGGCCGACCGTTTGCGTGGCGTGAAATATGACCCGGAGGACGTGGTCAGGGCGCTCGACGGAGTCAGCGCCGGCAATGTGATCCACGACCTTACAAATCAACAACTTATCGAACTATTATTCTGATATCATGAACGAAACAAAAAAGACATGTCTCTATGAGCGCCACGTGGCGCTGGGCGCACAGATGAGTCCGTTTGCCGGATTCGAGATGCCCATCCAATACGAAGGTATCGCCGAAGAGCACCGCGCCGTGCGCACGGCCTGCGGCGTTTTCGACGTATCGCACATGGGCGAAGTGGCCGTCAGCGGTCCCGGGGCGACAGAATTTGTCAACTACATCTTCACCAACGACGTCAGCGCCATGCAGACGGGGCAGGTGCTCTACGGCATGATGCTCAACGACAACGGAGGCACGGTCGACGACCTTCTCGTTTACCGCCGCGACGCCGACAGCTATCTGCTGGTGATCAACGCCGCCAACATCGACAAGGATGTGGCATGGATAACCGCTCACGCCGCCGGCCGCGATGTGGAGGTCGACGATCTCAGCGACGAGCTGGCCGAACTCGCCGTACAGGGTCCCGACTCGGAGCAGATGTTGAAAGAAGTGCTCGGCATCAACGCTGCCGATCTCACGTTCTACAACTTCAAGGAAGAACTGCTCGACGGAGCGCACATCCTCGTGAGCCGCACCGGCTACACGGGCGAGGACGGCTTTGAGATCTACGCCCCGGCCGAGGCCATCACCGGCATGTGGGACGCGCTGATCGAATCGGGCCGCGTGAAGCCGTGCGGCTTAGGCTGCCGCGACACGCTGCGCTTCGAAGTGGGGCTGCCGCTCTACGGCAATGAGCTCGCCGACGACATTTCGCCCGTTGAAGCAAGCCTCTCGATGTTTGCCAAACTCGACAAGCCGCAGTTCATCGGCCGCGACACCGTGGCGCGCCAGAAAGCCGAAGGCCCCAAGCGCCGCATCGTCGGGCTCGAAGTGCTCGACCGCGCCATCCCGCGCCACGGCTATGAAGTGCTCACGCCCGACGGCCGCACCATAGGCCATATCACCACCGGTTACCGCGGCATATCCGTGGACAAGAGCATAGCCATGGCCATGGTCGACGCCGACTGCGCCGCCACAGGCACGCAGCTGGAGGTGCAGATACGCCGCAAACGCTTCCCCGCCGTGGTCACATCACGCAAATTCTACAAGAAAAGCTACAAAAAATAATCAACCGCATATTTCATCAACCAAATTCTTCCTATCATGATTTACTATTCCAAGACCCACGAATATGCCCGCGTAGAAGGCAACATCGCTTACATCGGCATCACCGATTATGCCCAGCACCAGCTCGGCAATGTAGTTTACGTCGACATGCCCGAAGCCGGCGAAGATGTTGAAGCCGGCGAGGATTTCGGCGCCGTAGAGAGCGTCAAAGCCGCCTCCGATCTTATCGCACCCGTCAGCGGTGCCGTCATCGAGTCCAATGAACTGCTGCTCGACAACCCTCGCCTCATCAACGAGAACGCCATGGCCAACTGGATCATAAAAGTAGAGATGAACGATCCGTCGCAGCTCGAATCACTGATGGACGAAGAAGCCTACAAAGCTTTCTGTTCAGCCGAATAACACCGTCATGCACAGATACTTTCCACACACGGCGGCCGACGTCGAAGCAATGCTTCAGCGTTGCGGCGCCGCCAGCGTCAACGACCTCTACAGCGACGTCCCCGAGCAGCTGCGCATGAAGGGCGACTACTGCCTGCCGCCGGCCATGAGCGAAAAAGAGGTGCGCGACTATTTCGACGCCCTCGGACGCAAAAACCGCGAGCTGACATGCTTCGCCGGAGCCGGATTCTACAACCACTACACCCCTTCGATTGTAGGCTCGGTGATAGCGCGTTCGGAATTTCTCACCGCCTACACACCCTATCAGCCCGAGATTTCGCAAGGCACCCTTCAGTATATCTTTGAATATCAGAGCATGATGGCCGAGCTCACCGGCATGGAAGTGAGCAACGCCTCGATGTACGACGGCGCCACCGCCACCGCCGAAGCGATGATGATGGCCGTGGCTCATGCGCGCCGCCGCAACCGCGTGCTCATCTCGGCGACGGTCAATCCGGCCGTGCGCCGCGTTGTCGACACCTACGCCACCTATCACGGCGTCACCGTCGACGAAATTCCGCAGACCGAGGCAGGCGTCACCGACCACAGCGCCATAGCGGCAATGCTTGCCGAGGGCGACGTGGCCGGCGTGATAGTGCCGACGCCCAACTTCTACGGCATCGTGGAGGATCACACCGGGCTGGCTGAGATGTGCCACGCCAACAAAGCGCTGCTCATTGTCAACTGCGTGGCCTCAGACCTCGGGATGCTCCGCACGCCCGGCGAATGGGGTGCCGACATAGCCTGCGGCGACGCGCAGTCGCTCGGCATGCCGCTTAGCTACGGCGGCCCCTACCTCGGCTTCATCTGCACCACCAAACCGCTCATCCGCAAGCTGCCCGGCCGCATCGTCGGCGCCACCACCGACAGCGAAGGGCGCCGCGTGTTCGTGCTCACGCTTCAGGCGCGCGAACAGCACATACGCCGCGACAAGGCCACGAGCAACATTTGCTCCAACCAAGGCCTGATGACGCTGTTTGTCAGCGTCTATCTCGCGGCCATGGGTGCTCGCGGACTGCGGGAAGTGTGCGAGAAAGGCGCCTCGGGAGCGCAGTATCTGGCCAAAGAGCTGACGGCCACCGGCCGCATGCGCCTCACCTATCCCACATCGCCCTTCCTCAACGAGTTTCTCATGACGACGGATGTGAATGTCGACGAGCTGATAGCCCGCTGCGTGGCTGAGGATATCCTTCCCGGCGTGAAGATAGCCGACGGACAGCTGCTCATAGCCGTCACGGAGATGCTCTCGCGCTCCGACATGGACCGTCTTGTCGAAATTGTCAAACAAATGTAGCCCCACACAGCCATGAACAGAACATACTACGGCAAAACAATATTCGAGCTGTCGCACCCGGGGCGCCGGGGCTACAGCCTTCCCGACAACGGATGCCCTGCTGCCGAAGCTCTGCCCGACACGCTGCAGCGCTCCGATGCTCCGACACTGCCCGAGACCGACGAGCCGACAATCGTGCGCCACTATACCAACATGAGCGCCAACAACTTCGGCGTCGACAACGGCTTCTATCCGCTCGGATCGTGCACCATGAAATATAATCCGAAGATCAACGAAGAGATAGCCTCGTCGCGCTCCATGACCTCGCTGCATCCGCTCCAGCCCGCCTCGACAGCGCAAGGTGCCCTCGAAGCCTACTACACTCTGCAGCAGGCTCTTGCCGAGATCGGCGGCATGAGCGAATTCACGCTCAATCCGTTTGCCGGTGCCCACGGCGAGCTCACCGGCCTGATGGTGATACGTGCCTGGCACCGCAGCCGCGGCGACGGCAAGCGCCTCAAGGTGATCGTGCCCGACTCGGCCCACGGCACCAACCCCGGCAGCCGTTGCCGGCCTTAAAGTGGTGGAAGTGAAGAGCATGCCCGACGGCACCGTCGATGCCGACGCCCTGCGCGAGCTGCTCGACGACACCGTGGCTGCCGTGATGCTCACCAACCCCAACACGATGGGCATCTTCGAGAACCGCATCCCCGAGATTGCCGAAGCCGTGCACGCCGCCGGCGCCCTGCTCTATTACGACGGCGCCAACCTCAACCCGATGCTCGGCATAGCCCGGCCG
>URWH01000213.1 GCA_900551515.1 uncultured Porphyromonadaceae bacterium | reverse complement strand
CTCCGCACTATGCGACCCTGCCGTTAACATTTATTGTCGAACCGGCTCTAAGATGGGGCATGAAGTAGGGGGGGGCAAATTTGACTGACGGGTGAGGAATCAGATGTCGATTTTTCCGGAGCAGGTGGTGATCCGGAACATGAGGTTGTGCAGGAGGTCGTATTCGTTCTGACGGCTGCCAATGCCCTTGCTTTTGACATCAAATTCGCGAATGGCCGATATGATCTCAATCACTTTGTAGGCATTGTAGTTACGCATGCCGATGGTGTAGCGCGTGAGCTGGCTCTGCCAGCGCAGACCGAGAGCTTCCATAAGCGAATGTGGGGAGCGGTCGCGTGTGAACCATGCAATCAACAGGCCTGAGAAATAGCTGAATACGGCCGCGACGGTGAGAATGGCAGGGTGATTTTTCGGGTTGCTGCGGAAATAGCTGATGATGCGTAATATCTTTGCCGTGTCCTTTGCCGCGATGGCATCGACGAGCTCGAAGTTGTTGAAATCCTTGCTCATGCCCACGTTGCGCTCTATGCTTTCGGGGGTGATCATGGCGCCTTTTCCGAGAATAAACGCCAGCTTGTCGATCTCATTGTAGAGCTTGGCAACGTCGGCGCCGATGAAGTCGCGAAGCATCGACATGCCTTTTGGCTCGATGCTGAGGCCTTTGTCCTGAACGATGGCGCTGATGAGCGGATCGATGGTCTTTTCTGTGAGACGTTTCGACTCAAAGAGCACACCGCCGTTTTCCTTCACCTTGGCCAGCAGGTCTTTGCCTTTGGCCTTGTCGGATCGGAAGCATATCACCAGCACCGTCGAGGGGTTGGGGTTGGCGGCGTAGGTGTGCAGCTTGTTAATGGCATCGGCGCGTGCGGCCTGCGCCTCCTTGAGGATAACGACCTGGCGGTCGGACATCATCGGGAAGCGCATGCAGGTCGAGATCACGACTTCAGGCGTTATCTCCTGAGCGTAAAGTGTGTAGAGATTGAAATCCTGTTCTGCCTCCGGCACCATGGCTTCGAACGCTTTCACCAGTTCGTCGATGAAATAGTTTTCTTCGCCAAAGAGAATGTAGACAGGGGCGGTCTGGTGCTTTGATATTGCCTGCATAATCTCGCGGAACGTCTGGGTGGAGGAGTTGGCTGCCATTGTGGGATGCGTGTTAGGAATTGGAGGCGGCGGCATGAGGTGAACCGGCATGCCGCCTGCCGTTGCATGAAGCAAATTTAGCTAAAAAAAGCTATTGACGCAATTATTAATCGAGCAATTATTGGTTTGACAACCGGAAGTGTGTAACTTTGAAGAAAAAACAATAGCAGACAATAAAATGACAGAAGATACAGTGTCGTCATATCCCCGCCTCAACCTGCCGTCGGCGCAGCTGGAATTGCGCCCCGGCGAGTCGGGCCGTGCAGAAGTGTATGATTGCTGGCGACAGCGGTGGGTGGCACTGACGCCCGAAGAGTGGGTTCGTCAGCATTTTGTGTCGATGCTCGTGGCCGAGAAAGGCTATCTTTCGGGGCGCATTGCCAATGAGATATCAATCACGCTCAACGGCACGACGCGGCGGTGCGACACCGTTGTCTACGACGGCGCGATGCGGCCGGTGATGATTGTGGAATACAAGGCGCCCGATGTGCAGGTTACGCAACGGACCTTTGATCAGATTGCGCGATATGCGATGGTGCTTCGTGCTCCATATCTCACGGTGAGCAACGGGATGCGCCATTATTGCTGCCGCATGGATTATGAGGCAGGGCGTTGTGAATTTCTGAAAGATGTACCTGATTATCAGTCGATAGTGTAGTCGACGCATGCGCGGTCGGCCTTGTGGCCGGCAATGATCTGCACGGCAGCCAGATGTGCGGGATGCGCCGAGTAGGCGGCGACGTCGTCGAGGGTTTCGGCTTCGGCGATGAGGACGAGGTCCCACGTCTCGGCGGGGTTTTCGTTGATGCCCACCTCGATGCTTTTCAGCTGAGGAATCTGAGCCGGCAGGGCCACGAGCGCGTCGCGGAACGATTGGGCCACAGTTTTGCGCTGCGAGGGGGTGCCGGTGAATCGGAAAGTAACTATATGTCGTACCATAATCGAATTGTTAAGTGAATGGATAGGGGGAGTGAGTTATTCGCCGTAGAGTCTTGAGCGTGCGGCGGCCACGCGTTCGTCGGTGATGTAGTCGTCGTAGTCCATCATCTTGTCGATGATGCCGTTGGGCGTAAGTTCGATGATGCGGTTGCACACTGTCTGGATGAATTCGTGGTCGTGCGATGCAAGGAGGATGTTGCCTTTGAAATTCTGAAGCGTGTTGTTGAACGCCTGGATTGACTCGAGGTCGAGATGGTTGGTCGGCGAGTCGAGAATCATGGTGTTGGCATCTCGGAGCATCATGCGGGCAATCATGCAGCGCATCTTTTCGCCGCCGGAGAGTACGGAGGCTTTTTTGAGCACCTCTTCGCCCGAGAAAAGCATCTTGCCGAGGAAGCCTTTGAGGTATATCTCGCTCGAATCGTTGCTGAACTGGCAGAGCCAGTCGACGAGATTGAGGTCGGTGTTGAAGAACGAGGAATTGTCGAGCGGCAGATAGGCCGTGGTGATGGTCTGACCCCAGTCGAATGTGCCTTCGTCGGCTTTGCGGTTGCCCGTGATGATTTCGAAGAGGGCCGTCATGGCGCGCGGGTCGTGGCTCAGGAATGCTACCTTGTCGCCCTTTTCAACCTGGAAGTTGACGTCTTTAAACAGCAGATCGCCGTCGACCGACGCCGTCAGGCCGTGCACTTCGAGAATCTTGTTGCCCGGTTCGCGCTGGGGTGTGAAGATGATGCCCGGATAGCGGCGCGAGGAGGGCTGGATCTCTTCGATGTTGAGTTTTTCGAGCATCTTTTTGCGCGAGGTGGTCTGCTTCGACTTTGCCACGTTGGCGCTGAAACGCTGAATGAACTCGAGGAGCTCCTTGCGTTTTTCCTCGGCTTTCTTGTTTTGTTGCTGCTGCTGGCGCAGGGCGAGCTGGCTCGATTCATACCAGAAGCTGTAGTTGCCGGCGAAGAGCGACACCTTATTATAATCGATGTCGAGCGTGTGAGTCGACACGGCGTCGAGGAAGTGACGGTCGTGGCTCACGACGAGTACGGTGTTTTCGAAATTCGAGAGATAGTTTTCGAGCCAGGCTACGGTTTCGAGGTCGAGGTCGTTGGTCGGTTCGTCGAGAAGGAGATTGTCGGGGTTGCCGAAGAGCGCTTTTGCGAGGAGCACGCGTACCTTTTCATTACCGCTGAGATCTTTCATCAGCATGTAGTGCCTGTCTTCGCGTATGCCGAGGCCACTGAGGAGAGCGGCGGCGTCGCTCTCGGCGTTCCAGCCTTCGAGTTCGGCAAATTTCTCTTCGAGCTCCGATGCGCGGATGCCGTCGGCGTCGCTAAAGTCTTCCTTGGCATAGATGGCGTTTTTCTCCTGCATGATGTCCCAGAGCACAGTGTGTCCCTGAAGGACAGTGTCCATGACGGTGAACTCGTCGAACTTAAAGTGGTCCTGCTCCAGCACGCTCATGCGTTCGCCAGGTCCCTGGGTCACAGTGCCATGGGTAGGGGCGAGCTGGTTGCTGAGGATGCGCATGAGGGTCGACTTGCCGGCGCCGTTGGCACCGATGATGCCGTAGCAGTTGCCGGGGGTGAACTTCATGTTGACATCCTGAAAAAGAATGCGTTTCCCGAATTGTATGCCTAAATTGTTTACCGAAATCATATCTATTGAATAACTGCTTGATGTTTTGCGGGTGCAAAGGTAAGAATTTTTCCTCAATTAATGCCATGAGCAGACGTAGCGGGCGGCGGGGAAGATGTTGAG
>URWH01000212.1 GCA_900551515.1 uncultured Porphyromonadaceae bacterium | reverse complement strand
AATTTAACACTTTTCCTAAAATCTATGCACCGGGAATTCGGCTTGACCCCAAAAAGAGGCTGTGTCGTAATTAACCTCAATACACGATTATTCTTCATCATGTATCGGAAAATGATACATGAATTGATTATCTTTGAGGTGTAAAAGTAAAAAAGACATGAACCAACTACAGAAATACACCTGGCTGATTGATACCATTCACCGTGCCGGAAAAATCACGCACAAGGAGCTTTCCGACCGCTGGGAGCGCAACAAGGATCTAAGCGATTGCCGGCCGCTCCACCGCGCCACGTTCAACCGCTGGCGCGACGCCATATTCGACCAGTTCGGCATCATCATCGACTGCCAGAAGGTCGGCGGCTATCTCTATTATATAGCCAACCCGGAAGATATCGACGAGGACAAGCTCAAAAAGTGGATGCTCGATTCCTTTGCCGTCGGCAACCTCATCGGAGAAAATCTCTCGCTGAAAGGACGTATCATAGTTGACGAGATTCCATCCGGACGCGACCACTTGACAACCATACTTGAGGCGATGAAAGAGAACCGCGTGGTCAGCATCACCTACCGCCCCTTCAAGTATTCCCACGGCTACACATTCACCATCGAGCCTTATTGCGTCAAGCTGTTTGAAAACCGATGGTATGTGCTCGGCCGCAACAACCGCGGCAATATGAGGATTTATGGCCTCGACCGGCTGGATGAAGCGGAGATCACGGACGAAACCTATAAACTACCTCAGGATTTCAACGCCGACAACTATTTCTCCACGGCCTACGGCATCGTGATCGGTCAGGGCAACAAGCCGGAGCGGATTGTGATACGGGCCAACGAGAATCACAAATATTATCTCAATTCGCTGCCTCTGCACCACAGCCAGCGCCTGATCGAGGACTGCGGCGAATATGCCGACTTCGAGCTGTATCTCTCGCCCACCTACGATTTCATCATGAAGCTTCTCCAGTCCGGCACGATGGTCGAGGTGATCAGCCCCGCATCGTTGCGCAAGGAGATGAAAGGATGGATTTCTGAAATGTATGAACTGTATAAAAACGACTGAATTATGTTAGGAGCAATAATTGGCGACATCGCCGGAAGCAGCTATGAGTTTAACAACACCTCCGACTACCGTTTCCCGATGTTCGGCCCCACCAAAGATTTCACCGACGACACCATATGCACTGTCGCGGTAGCCGACGCCATTCTCAATCACAAGTCCTATCAGGACGCATTGCGCGAATGGTGCCGCAGATACCCCCATCCGATGGGAGAATACGGGTCCTTTTTCTTCAACTGGGTGATGCGCCCCGACCCTCACCCCTACAACAGTTTCGGCAATGGCTCGGCAATGCGTGTCAGCCCGGTGGCGTGGCTGTTCGACGACGAGCCGACCGTGCGTCAGCAGGCCGCGCAGTCGGCCGCCGTCACCCATAATCATCCCGAAGGCATCAAGGGCGCAGTGGTCATTGCCGTGGCGATATTCAGGATGAGGACAGCCGACGTCAAGTCGCCGGAGATATTCGAGCGCGTCGCAAAGGAATTTTATGGCGACGACTGCTTCAGTCATCTTCCCGAGCGGGGCGTTTTCGACGTCACTTGTCAGGGTTGTGTGCCGTTGGCTCTCCATATCGCGTCATCGGCGGCGGATTTTGAAGATGCTGTCCGTCAGGCGGTGGTCTACGGCGGCGACACCGACACTGTCGGAGCGATAGTGGGTTCGCTTGCCGAGCCGATGTATGGCATCCCCGAAGAAATGACAACGGCGGCCGAAGCATATCTTCCTGAAGAAATGAAGCGGATAATCAGTCAATACGAATCAGCCATATCATGAAAGACTTTGCAGCGATTGATTTCGAGACGGCCAACCAACGGCGGTCGAGCGTCTGCAGCGTCGGCATTGTCGTGGTGCGCGACGGCGAGATAGTAGATAAATTCTACTCTCTCATTCAGCCGATTCCCAACTATTATACCTACTGGGCAACCGAGGTTCACGGCCTCACCCGCGGCGACACCGACGGACACCCCCTCTTCCCCGATGTGTGGAAGCAGATAGAGCCCCGCATCGCCGGCCTGCCGCTGGTGGCCCACAACCGCCCCTTCGACGAGAGCTGCCTGAAAGCCGTCTTCGCCGAATACGGCATGCCGTACCCCGACTATGAGTTCCACTGCACCCTCGCCGCATCCCGCCGATGCTTGCGCGACCTTCCGAGCCATTGCCTCGACGCTGTAGCCTCCGCCTGCGGCTACGATATGACCAACCATCACCACGCCCTCGCCGACGCCGAAGCATGCGCCGCCATCGCCCTGAAAATCCTCTGACCTTCCCTCTCTGGAAGTTAAATGCAATAAATTTCTTTTCAGAAAAATCAGGATTTTAATTATGGAATCACCCCATTTACACGGTAAGCTTGTGTCCGCTGGCCCGAAAACAATTTCTGTCGGTGAATTTGTCAGGTCCGGGATCAAATTTTCATTCCTTCCTATCAACGCGGCTATCGCTGGGGCAGGAATGAAATTGTCAGACTGCTGAAAGATATTAATGAGTATGATAAGGAAAGGGATGGCGACTTTTATTGTCTTCAGCCTGTAGTTGTCAGATTTGACCGGAACAATGAACAATGGCGATTGGTTGACGGACAACAGCGTCTCACCACAATCTCTATTATTCTCGCCAATCTGGATGAGGAGCCATTGACAATATTGTATGAAAGGGATGAAATGAAATCGCCGGTCGAACAGCATTATCTCCGGAATGCCCGAAAGATTATCCCTCCGGCAAACGTGGCGACTGGTTTTATTTAATGCTGGACTGGTTCGGAGATTCCGGCGAAGGGTGGAACCGTAAAGCGATCCATATCCTTAATTCGCTGGTACAGCAGGGTCGTGTGAAGATAAACGAAAATAAATCCCGACCCCTGATGAAAGGTGATGATGTCAAGTTTAATTTCTGGATCTGTAAGGAGTTGTACTTTTTCTACAATGATCAGGAATATAGGCTTTCAGATTACAGACTCAGCAAAGCTTCTGAAGAACCTGTCCCATCGGTATCTGCTGTCGGAGTAAATTCTGAAGCCGAATTCATTTCAATTCTGGACGACTTGTAAAAATTCCCCTAAGAGTAAACAGCCTCTAAGCCTTTACTTTTGGCTGAGAGAGGAAGAAATGCTACCTTTGCAGCAAAAGATCGGCACCCCCGCCGCCCAATAAACTATCCCATGGAAGAGATACAGTTGAATGAACACAACAAGCAGGAGTGGCCGCCGATGCATTCGGCCGAGCATCTGCTCAATGGCGAGATGGCGCGCCGCTATGGCTGCGGACGCGCTTTCAGCGCCCATGTGGAGCGTAAGAAATCAAAGCTCGATTATCATCTGCCCGCATCGCTGCCCGAAGGCGATATACGCTCGCTCGAAGCCTATGTCAATGCGGCCGTGGAGGCCGACGTGCAGGTGTGGGACGAGCTGATCACGCAGGCCGAAGCCATGGAGCGCTTCGACATGAGCCGCCTGCCTGAAGGCGCTTCCGAGATGGTGCGCGTGGTGCACATCGGCCACTACGACCAGTGCCTGTGTGCCGGAGCCCATGTGGCTCACACCGCCGAGATAGGCCGCTTCCGCATCACCAGCACCCGCTGGCAGGACGGCGTCCAGCGCATAGTCTTCAAGCTCGATCCCCCCGCCCGGTAGCGCTCCTCAGCCTCAGAGCATTCAGAGTTCTCCGAGTCCCCCATACCGCTATAAAAAAAGCCCGCACATCGTGCAGGCTTTTCACTTTCTTGAATTGTGTGGTGGGCGCTGAGGGATTCGAACCCCCGACCCTCTGCTTGTAAGGCAGACGC
>URWH01000211.1 GCA_900551515.1 uncultured Porphyromonadaceae bacterium | reverse complement strand
TTATTTAGCGGGGGGTTAAAGCTTGCCGGCGATTTCTTTGAATTCGTCGAGGCTTACGGTCTTGGTGTCGAGTGTCACGGCATTTTCGATGGCTGAGAAGAGTTTGATGTCACCAACCTGCTCGATCAGATGACCGCGATAGTTTTTGTCGTCGAGGATGTTCTGAGCATATTTGGAGATGGTCTCGTCGTCCATGTTTGTCATGCCATACTGTGCGAACTGACGGGTGGCCAGAGCTTTTGCATGGTTGAGGAGATCCTGATCGTCGATTTTGACATTGAGCTGTTTGGCCACCTGCTCCTTGATAAGCTGCCATTTGAGATCTTCGGCAATCGAAGGATAGCGTTCGTCGATGTTTTCGGCTGTGAGATCTTCGTTGCGGCTAACAAGCCAAGCTTTGAGGATAGCGTCGGGAAGCTGCATGTCGCCATATTTTGCGGTGAGTTCTTTGCGGGCGATGAAACGGAAAATCATTTCGGAGTTGCCTTTGAGTTCGCCGGCGATCATCTGACGGAGAGCCTGACGGTATTCTTCTTCGTTGTGCACTTTGTCTTTACCGAAGATGTTGGTGTAGAGTTCATCACCAAGTTCGGCGGGGCGCACTACGATGATCTCGGAGATGGACATTTCGAAATCGCCCTGCACGGCTGCGGTACGTTCCTTGTCGATGTTGAGCATCGAGGCGAGTTCGGTGATGTTGCCGTCGGCGGCGTTGCGGGGGTTGAACACAACCTTGTCGCCAACTTTCTTGCCTTCGAATTTGTCAGCTTCTTCTTTGTTGACGAAATACATAGGAGCTACGATGCCGCTGACAACCTGGATAGCGTCGTCGCCTTCCTTAACGGTACCGTCGGGATTCAGCTCCATAATGGCACCTTTGACGAGGGCGTCGGATTCGAACTGTTCGCCGGGGACCTGAGCGCCGAAGCGTTTGCGGAATGCTGTGTCCTGCTCGTTGATCATCTCGTCGGTGACGGTGATGTCGTAGTAGGGCATTGTCATGCTCTTGTCAACGTTGACGTTGAGCTGGGGAGCGAGAGCGAGATCATATTCGAATGTGAAGTCTTTCTGATTCTTGAGATCGAGTTCTTTCACTTCGACGGGCACTGGAGCGCCAAGCACGTTGAGCTTGTTGTCCTCGATGTATTTGATTACTGCTTCATAGACCACCTGGTTGATGACATCGCTGGTGACCTGACGGCCGAAACGGCGCTGGAGGTCGGGGAGGCTGATGTGTCCTTTACGGAAACCGGGGATCTGGTGTGTGCGGCCTATCTTTTTGAGGTCGTCGTTAACTTTGGCCTTGTAGTCGTTTTCTTCAACGGCCACAGTCAGACGCATGCTGACTGCATCGGTGTTGCTGGCTGTTATATTCATATCAGTGTTAAAATGTTACTCGAACTGAGGTTTATGTAATTTTGAATTGCAAAAGTAATCATTTTAACGATAATATCCAACAGTTTTTTTTGAAGCAGTTGCACCCGGCTGCGAACCGGCTACGGACGGTTACGGACGAGCCGCGGCGGCGAGGGGCTGCAGCAGGGGGCGGATGAGCTGCATCATTATGGCGTTGGCGCTGCGGAAAGCGAGCGTTTTCTGCACGGGCGAGAGCGTTGAGAGCATCGTCACTACTTCATTGATATAGTTGCTGATGGCGTCGCCGATTTTGGAGGCGAAAGTGTCGATGATCCACTGCAGGCGGCGAACAGCGCTATGGCTCAGACGGTTTTCGTCGGAGCGTGACTCGTCGGAGAGAGCTGCGGGCGATGACTGCAGGCGGCGTTCGCGGCGAGCGATGGCTGCGCGGGCACGGCGCACGGAGTGGTTGTGGAGCTGGTGGATCAGTTCGGGGGCATCGTCGTCGACGACAGAGTTGACGATTTCTTCGTCGGTGGCTTCGAAGAGAGCGTCGCTGTAATCGAGGATTTCCTGTTGCTGTGATTCCGGGAGAGAGAGGAGCTGGCGCACCTGATCGGGAGTGAATGATGTTTTCATAGCGATAAGATAGTTTTTACCGCAAAGTTACCCGTCACCGCCCGACAAAAAGTGCGAATCTGTAGCATTGCGAATGAGGGAATGCCTGATGCATGATGCATGATGCACGATTCGCGATGCATGATGGGCGATTCACGATTCAGGAGGCTTGCGGGATTTCGGCAGGGGGGCGAGCGTGGGCAACGAGAGCGAATAGCGCAAAGCCAGTACGCGGAGGATGATCACTGTGGCGGCACACGAAACCTGCTGTGCGAAGCCCGATCCGCCAAGCTCCAGAATCAGCCAATAGACCACGGCGCCGAGGAGACAGGCGGTGGCGTAGATGTCCTTGCGGAAGATGAGGGGCACCTCGTTGATGAGGATGTCGCGGAGTACGCCGCCGAAAGCGCCCGTGATGACACCCATGGATGCGGCGACCCACATAGGATAACCTACGGCAAGAGTCTTCTGAATGCCGATGACGCAGAACATGGCGAGGCCGATGCTGTCGAAGATGAATAGTATGCGGTCTCGGCTGACAAGGATGTTGCGGAACACGATAACCGTGGCGAGCGAGAGGGCGGTGACGGCGAGATACCACCACGATTGCATCCAGAAAACGGGGATGTCGAGGAGGAGGTCGCGGAGTGTGCCGCCGCCGATGGCGGTGACGAGGCCGATAATATAAGCGCCGAACCAGTCGAAATTTTTACCGGCCGCAAGGCGTATGCCGCTTATGGCGCATGCAATGGTGCCAACCATCTCGGCGAGGAACAGGAAAGTAGCTTCAAAATCCATATATCATCGGTAAATTTGACGGCAAAGGTACAAACAAATTCCAAACGCGCTCTCCCCTGCCCCCAAAATATTTTAGCCGGCGGCGGAGCAAAGAGGGAAATTGTTTATGGGGGAGTGGGGCCGGGCGGGCTGGGTCGGCGGGTGGATTAGCTACTTTAGCTAAGATAGCTTATGAGGATGGGGGGATGGGAGCGGGAGCGCGGCGCGGTGGAGCCGGAGGGAGGCCGCCGACGGGACAATACACGGCGGCGGTGGCGGGCGTTGAGGGGATGCAGGCGGCGGGATGCCGAGGCTCATGACTAAAGCTGCTGCTTGCTCATTCCCCACGGCGGCAGGAAGCCGCCGCTCCTAACGCCTTGGTCTGCGATCGTTAATACGTCCCGTGACAAACGGATAGGATCAGCGGCATAAAGAGGTGGGGGAAATCCCGGAATCGTTCGACACGACATCCGTCGCGCTACCGGAGTCCGGGATTAATGATTTTTTGTCGGTGATTCCACACTGCATTATCGCGCGGAACATCGAGCGGGTTGTCGCTGCCTGTTCATCCTTCAAAAGTCTGCCGATCAATCCAAATCTGCCGCAGAACGAATTTTGAGCTATAGGGCGAGGCGGAAGCCGAGGTCGTCGAAGCGGAAGTCGGGCGAGCGGTAGCTGCGGTTGGAAACGCGGCAGCCCCTCGCATAGCCGATCCAGCCACCGCCGCGGCACACGCGGAAAGAGCCTGTAGACGGGCCTTTAGGATTGCTGTATGGCGAGCTTGAATAATATTTGCCGTCATACCAATCCTGGCACCATTCATAAACGTTACCGCTCATATCATATATGCCTAATTCGTTGGGGGATTTTTTGCCGACAGGATGGGTCTTCCTATTGCTATTATCATCATACCAAGCGACTGAGCCGATGTCGTTGCTGCCGGAATATTTGTAGCCGCGCGAGCGGTTGCCGCCGCGAGCGGCGAACTCCCATTCGGCTTCGGTGGGGAGGCGGTAGTGCTTGCCGGTCTTTTGATTGAGCTTGCGGATGAATGTCTGCACATCATCCCAGCTTACATTTTCTACCGGAAGATTATCACCCTTGAAATGGCTTGGATTGCTG
>URWH01000210.1 GCA_900551515.1 uncultured Porphyromonadaceae bacterium | reverse complement strand
TCTTCGAGCGAGTGATAGGTGATGATGACGAGGCGCCCGCCGGGACGAAGCTCCTCGAGAGCCTGACTGAGGAAGCTCCGCAGGGCGCCCATCTCGTCGTTGACCTCGATGCGCAGCGCCTGAAACAGCATGGCCATCTCTTTCTTCTCCTTTCGCGGCGAGATGAAACGGCCCACGGCTTCGGTGAGAGCCGCCACGGTGTCGACCTGCTTTCCGCTCTGACGCATGCGCACTATCTCGGCGGCCATGCGACGGCCCTGTTTCAGCTCGCCGTAGAGCGTGAAGATGTTGGCAAGCTGCTCCTCGCTGTAGTTTTCGAGAATCCAGGCGGCCGAATGGACGGCATGACGGTTCATGCGCATGTCCAGGCGCCCGTCGAACCTGAAGGAGAAACCGCGCTCGCTGTCGTCGAAGTGGTGGAACGACACGCCGAGATCGGCCATGATGCCGTCGACAGCCTCCACGCCGTAGTAGCGGAGGAAATTGCGCAGGAAGCGGAAGTTGCTGTAGACAATGGTGAAACGCGGATCGGTGAAAGCACGTGCCACAGCCTCATCGTCCTGATCAAACGAGTAAAGATGTCCGGCCGGGCCGAGCTTCTCGACGATTGCGCGTGAATGACCGCCGCCACCGAATGTGGCGTCGACATACACTCCGTCGGGGTGAATGTCGAGCGCTTCGATGCACTGAGGCAGGAGTGCCGGGATGTGGTAATGCGGCTCAGAATCGGTCATTTACGCAAGGGCTTGATGATATGGCCGGCACGAACTGCAGCGCCGGCCGGCACCGTAGTTCATGCCATGTGTTATTTTCAGCGTAAAGTTACGATTTTTTAGGGCAAGTTTACAAATATAAACTCCATTTTTTCGTTATTTTTTGCCGGGAAGTTATAAACATTGCGCGATATCATTGTTTTTCAATCAATAAGCATCCGGCCGTCCGGGGTCAGCGCCTATTTGCATTTGTAAACGCAAACTGCCGTGACAAAGAGCCGGCGGGCCGCCGGCAATATGCGGATTTTCAATCGCTTACAGGCTTATTCGTAAACGCGCTGAAGCATGGAATTGTAGGTCGATGTGATCTGCTGCACCTGTGCCTCGGAAACCGAATCGGCCATCAGAGCTTTTTCTATTGCCGAAAGAAGCAGTGTGCGGTCGATTTCAACACCGTAGGCTTTGAGGTTTTCGATTTGCAGAATGAGATCGTAGGCGGCGTTAAGGCCGTTGGTGAAGCTTTCGGATGCGCAACTGTCGGAGAGCGTCGCACGCAGGCCGCGGATATAGGCGTCCTTATCCAGCGGCGGCAGCGAATCCTGGGCGCTGAGGCGCGCTGCCTCATCGTTGCCCAGAAGCATGCCCAGAAGCATGGCCACGGAATCGGTCTGCTCGGGAGGAAGCACATCGGGAACGCCGGTGGCCGAGTCGGCTTTGGCACTGTCGGTGCCGTCCGTGTCGCTGCCGGAACATGCCGACGCTGCCCAAAGCAGCGATGATGCGGCGATGAAAACGAAAACGCGGTGAAGGCTGAGAATATTTTTTGCTTTCATGTGACGATCATTTAAGGCAGGTTCTATATATTGACTTGCGATGATTTTGAGATTGAATTTGAGGGATTTTCAACGTTGAAGAGGGAGTTTAGCGAGCTAAACGACCGATGAAACGGAAGAAAATCACCAAATTTAAGCCAAAAGCATCCAAGAACCTGCATTTTTAATTCATTAATCGGACAGCGTTCAATTTATAGAACCTGCCTTAACGTTGACGAGTTTCACATCCACAACAATCAGCTCTCCGGGCTCGATGCCGTCGGTCGGTTTTGTAAATCCGAGCTTATGGGGGATGTAGAATGTGGCTTCCGAGCCCTGATTCATCAGCTGCAGCCCTTCTTTGAGGCCGTCGATAAGCGAGCTGTTGAGCGGCACCTCGACGGTTTCGCCCCGTGAAGAATCAATGATCGTGCCGGTGGTGTTGGCAAGCTGATACACGATGCCAACGGTCGACTTCGCAGTAGGTTTGGGACCCTGGCCCGCAGTGCGGATCTTATAGAGAAGGCCGCTCGGCGTTTCGACTACCGACGGATCATCGGCTTTAAGCTTGGAGATGAACGAATTGGCAGCCTCAATGTTTTTGTTGCGGCGAATGCATTCGAGCTCATACTGACGTCGGCGGTCGGCGCGCATCTTTTCCATGCGGGCGTGCTGCACCACAGCCATCAGACGGTCGTAATCGGCTTGAGCGATGGCAAGTTCCTTCGTGTCGGCCGATGGCGAGGCGAACGCCGAAGCAAAAGCATCGGCAACCTTGCCGCGGTTGAGGCGCAGGCCGATAGCGTCGTAGACATCGAGCGATGTGGCCACCTCAGTGCCGTAGAAGATGCCCTCTTTGACGCCGGGCGTCGTGAAATCGGTTGAGAGTGCCGCACGCAGTCCTTCGAGATAAGCCTTGCGGTCGAACTGACCGGCGATATCCTCGGGAAGCGACGCGAAGATCTGCGCCTGCTGCGCGCCCCACTGTTGGCCAAGCATCCACGAAAGCGAATCGGCAAAGGAGCTTTGCGCCGTGAGACCGGCCTGTGTATCAGCGCGTTTATCGTCTGAGCCACAGGCAGCGACGGCCACCGTCAGAATGACGGCGGCCGCACAGCGCAATGCGATCTGACATGTGCGTTTCATCGTTGGATTTTATGTGGCAAATGTCGTAAAAAGTCGTTGTTGAGAATCAAACCGGCTGATTACTCGACGATTTCGAGGTCGAATACGAGGGTTTCGCCCGGCATGATGCCGCCCTGAGGCATGCCCTGCTGGCCGTAGGCGAGCTCCTGCGGAACGTAGAGAGTCACGCGTGTGCCGGCGGGGAAGCTGGTGAGAGCTTCGGCAAACCCGGGGATGAATTTGTCGGTTGAAGCTTCAACAACCTGATTCTGCGTCGAATCAAACACTGAGCCGTCGATGTGCTTGCCATCGTAGATCATCTTCACGCTGTCGCCGCTCTTGGCAACAGCGCCGGTGCCCTGTTTTTCAATCTTATAGGCGATGCCCGACGGGGTGGTTTTGATATCCTTGTCGGCTTTCATCTTGTCGGCGATGAATGCCTTGCCTTTGGTCACGTTGTCGTTGTACATCTTGGCAATCTGAGCCTGCATCTTGGCCTGCTGCTCATAGCTGTAGGTCATCATTTTGTCCTGAAGAGCCGCCATTACGCCGGTGGCGTCTTTGCGGAATTTCGAAAGCACTGTGGTGTCAGGTTTCTCTTTGTTGAACTCGGCGGCGTAATTGGCAAGGAACATATCGGTGTTGAAATCAACTCCGGCATCGTTAAACTGTGCGAACTGCGCAAGATAGTTCATAGCCGTAGCCATACCGTTGCGGAACGAAGCGGAAGTGTCGGCCGTGAGAACGTATTTCATGCCGGCGAGGAATTGCTCTTTGTTGAAATCTTTCTGTCCGCCGGCAACCAGAGCATCGAGAGAGGTCATGCCTTCAGAGATACCCATATAGGTTGCTACGCTGTCGCCGAATGTTTTCGGAGCCTGCACTTCAGGCATTTCATCTCCGCCTTTGCTACACGAAGTAAAAGCAGCTGACACTGCGAGGGCGGCGAGGCCCATAAATAATGTTTTCTTAATCATAATGTATTTATCTGGTTTATTTACTTTTTATTTTAAAAATCAATCACTTCCACCTCGAAGATGAGCGTCTGGCCGGGGCCGATCGCAGGGGGAGCCTGCACACCGTAGCCGAGATCGGAGGGGATGACGAGTGTGTATTTGGCGCCCTTGTTCATCAGCAGCAGGCCTTCGGTGAAGCCTTTAATAAGACCCGAGGCGTTGAACACGGCGGGAGTGCCGGGCGTTGTGCCGTCGAATTCCTTACCGTCGACAAAGCGGCCGG
>URWH01000209.1 GCA_900551515.1 uncultured Porphyromonadaceae bacterium | reverse complement strand
AAACCTAAGCCGACCTGACAAAATCAAGTCGGCTTTTTTCGGATGGATACGTTTCAGACGCATTCGCACGTGACGCCCGCTCGGTCGTGGCTGATTCCGTAACACGGCGACCGTTGTCGGGAGCTTCGTTTTTTGATAAAAACGGAAATTTTTTGGGCACGTCCTCGTCCCAAGGCCGCAGTCCTTACATTGCAGATGATTCCTTTCCTGTAACATTGCGCTATCTCGGTTATCGCGAGATCAGCGTCGATTCATTGTCGGGAGATACGGTGCTCATGGTTGAAATACCCACGGATCTGCCTGAAGTGGTGGTGGAATCAAAAGCGCATAAGGTGCTGCACATGCTCGGCTATGTCCGCGAATATTCTATGCTGGCCACCTATACCGACACGGTGTTCCTATTCCGCGAGAAGACGGTCGATTTCATGCTTACGCCGGACAAAAACGTGAAATTCAAAGGCTGGGTCAATCCGCGCGTTTTGAAAAGCCGGTCATATTATAGATTCACCGATTCGAATGGCCTTGACAGCGTGAGCGATGAGAGCAATTATCACTTTTCGTGGTCGGACTGGGTAGGCGTCGTCACCTCACCACGAATGCCGCAGCGCTTGCGTATGTCGGACTTTTCGGCCGACACGGTTATGGGCCGATACAGTCCGACTGAGACGTGGACGCGCTCCGGCGACAGAATTTCGGTGGATGTCAATGTCCTGGCCGATCAGTCGAGCCGGAAATGGGTGCATCATATGAATGGCTTTTTCTCTGACGATCTCGAGTTTCAGACGTTTAAAGTGCGGTTCAATTATGAGAATGTGGCCGGCGACTCAATCCTGCCGCTCGATTTGACGGGCTATTCCTTCAATATCGAATCCGACGGACGCGGCCGTGGAATGTTTCGCTTCAATAAGCGCGACGATGCCTATTTCGTTAGCACTTACTCTGAGGTGTATATCATTGATAAGGAATTCATTACTATTAAAGAGGCCAAAAAATGGGCTAACCGCAAATTCCTCACCGATAGCCTGGAAATAATCGAACCCGTCGATATCACTCCGCTGCAGGCTTCGGTTCTGCAACTGATTTCCCGAGTCGAAAACGTGGATAAAGGCGAAGTGAGGTTGGGAACTGCTCCCGACCATCGCTATGTCAGCCCGTATTTCGGCAAACACAACAATAACTTCAGCTTAGGGCGCCGTGCACTGTCGGTATTGAAGGGGCTACTTGGCATAAGTTCCTATAAACATCGCAAAAGGCAGAACGAAAATTGGAATGAATTCCGCCGTAAGCAAATGGATAAAAACAGGGCTGCCCCGGTAGAATAAACTTTCATACAGTTTCTTAGAGCCGGTTCGATAAAATAGGTTAAACGACGGGCCGACAGGCCATATCAGATTCCGATCAGCTAAGGATATTTCGATCAGCTAAGTATATGCGGCGAAACACCGGACAGATTGTCAGCCTAAGGTGATAGATTCGGTCTTTCAGCGACTCTATACTGTAAAACAACTTTAAACTGCTATGGCAATATTCAATCTTGACTATGACGCTCTCTGGAAGCGTATCTGCGGATGGAGCCGAAAAGCGGGTAGGGCTGCCGCCCGCCCCGTCCTACTGATGTGGTATGTTATGCGCAGCAACGACACCCCGCGCAAGGATAAATGGGCAATCTTCGCCTCGCTGGCCTATCTGGTTCTTCCCGTTGACATACTCGATTCCCGCCGCCTGCCGATTATCGGCTGGCTCGACGAGGTGGCCTCTCTGGCACTCCTTGTCCGGAAGATGTCGAAACACATCACGCCTGAAATGGAGGCCCGGGCCGATGCACAGCTCGACCGGTGGTTCGACTCGTCGTCGGACGTACGCCCTGTGCTGCCCGAATATACCGAATATGAAATCATCGAAGGATAGCCGCCAATAGCCAATACGACAGAAATTTTCGTATATTTGCGTGTAATAATCAGAGAAGCCAAATGAGTGACGATAAAGAACTTGACGACTGGATGCGGCGCCTGAGAGCCCAGTTCAGTGCATCCTCATCCCGTGCCAGCATGCTGCACGTCGACCCCGACAACCCTTATGAAATCCGGCAGTATGAGAACGCGAACCGCGAATTTCAGGACGGGCGGCAAAAGCTAAGGGCTAACATCCTGTATGTCCACGGATTCGCCTCGTCGGGCAATTCCGGCACTGCCGCAACCCTACAGAAATTCCTGCCGAACTGCCGCGTGGTGTCGCCCGATCTGCCTGTCGACCCCAACGAGGCACTCGCGATGCTACGTCGCATCGTCAAGTCTGAAAAGATTGATGTCGTTGTGGGAACGTCGATGGGAGCTATGTTTGCGCAGAAACTTCGTGGAGTCCCCAAGGTCCTTGTCAATCCGGCGTTTCATGTGTCGGAATCCATGCGCCGCAAGATCGGGACCGTGCCGTTCTTTAAGCAGCGCAAAGATGGCGCTACCGAGTTTGAAGTGACGCCTGCATTATGCGATGCTTATAAAGCGATAGAGACGGGACAGTTCGACAATCTCAGCGATAACGAGAAGAAAATCACATTCGGCCTGTTCGGCACTGACGACGATGTTGTCAGCTGCGAGGCCGAATTTGACCGCTACTACAACCGCAAACTGATTTTCAACGGCGGCCACCGCCTGACAGAGAAAGCCATCTACGAATACGTAGTTGACGCAGTCCTGACCCTCCTGAAACACTGACATCACCCGCCCCAAGAGCCGCCGCTGTAAGGCATTCTCAATGGGCTTACAGGAAAAGTGTCCTTTATTGATTTGCCCGCAAAGCAAGCATAAATAAGCATGCTTCACCCGAATTTACCCGTGGAAACACTGTCATGGGTAATATGTGATTTCGCGAGTTTGTACGCCTGTTATGGTTTTCTTAGGGTCTGTTACTTGCTCCCCTATGTCGTAATCAAATTGGCTTTCTTGAGTGGTCGAGACATATTTTCGCTCTGTCCAATTGCCCCATTTGTCTACCGAAACTATCTCATAAGTGGTCGTGCCGGACTTTTCATACCCCATGCTGGCTTGTTCGGAATACTTTATTTGTTCGAGAGATTTATCTTTATATAATAAGGCAAAATTTACGCTATGGCTGCCAGAAACGTCTAAAAATTGTGAGAGCTTATTGTCACCATCCCAACTGATTTCTGTAGTCGGACAGCCGCTGGTCTCTCCATATCTGATCCCTACAAGATGACCGGAATTATTGTATTTGTATCCCAATATGTAGTCATCCGTTGCAAGCAGGTTGTCCTTATTTACCAGTTCTCCATCTTCCGTGAACTTGAAATACATTTCCCCCGGATAACCAAAGAGGTATCGTAAAGCTCCTATTTCTGTATAATCATATTCGCCACGATTATTATCAGTTATTCTTAAGGATTTAACTTTTCCTTGAAGGCCAAATAAATCCAGATCTGCCGACCTGAAATTCCGGAAAATCGAGTCTTGTCGGATGGAATCGGCTATGAATGCGGCTCGTTCGGCTCTGGCTATAGAATTGCGGCGCAGGGAGTCGGCCACGAATTCTGCGCGTTCTTCCTCTTGTTTGACCCTATTGTCATTGTAGAAGTAAAAGCAAATCCACCCTGCAATCAAGAGCACGAGTATGATAGCCAATAGCCATTCCAATCCGTTGCCTCTCTTACCTTTGCCCCCGTTGCCATTAGCCCCTCCATCAAACTGAGGCTTAACCGGCGGAAATTCCGAAGGCGTCTCGGCGGGGATCCCCGTTTTAGGCCTGGAACCATCAGATGCGGCTTCGTTGTGCAGACCATATCCACAATAAGGGCAAGTCTTAGCCCTATCAGATATCTTATGCCCGCAGTGTGGACAATTAGACCCCATCCCACAAAATATGTTAACGTCAGGGTCGCAGCAGTGCGCCAGAT
>URWH01000208.1 GCA_900551515.1 uncultured Porphyromonadaceae bacterium | reverse complement strand
GGATCTGGTGGTTAACGACGGAGTGAAGGAGATCTTCATAAAACGCACGAAAGTCTACAACTCCATGCGTGAGTTCTTCAACTCCCACGGATACATGGAAGTGGAGACGCCGATCCTGCAGGCCATACCGGGCGGAGCGGCAGCACGTCCGTTCATAACGCATCACAACGCGCTCGACATTCCGCTGTATCTCCGCATAGCCGATGAACTGTATCTGAAACGTCTGATCGTGGGCGGCTTCGACGGTGTCTACGAGTTCTCGAAGAATTTCCGCAACGAAGGCATGGACCGCACGCACAACCCCGAGTTTACGTGCATGGAGATCTATGTTGCCTATAAGGACTACAACTGGATGATGTCGTTCACCGAGCGGATGCTCGAAAAGATATGTCTGGATGTCAATGGTTCGACGGAAGTGAGCGTGGGCGACCGCGTCATCTCGTTCAAGGCGCCGTTCCGCCGTGTGACCATGATCGACGCTATCAAGGAGCACACCGGCATCGACATCACCGGCATGGACGAAGAGCAGCTGCGCGACGTGTGCCGCCAGCTCGAAATCGAAGTGGATCCGGCCCTGGGCAAAGGAAAGCTCATCGACGAGATCTTCGGCGAGAAATGCGAGGGCAACTACATACAGCCCACATTCATCATCGACTATCCTATCGAGATGTCGCCGCTGACGAAACGCCACCGGGACAACCCCGAGCTGACCGAACGCTTCGAGCTGATGGTCAACGGCAAGGAGCTCGCCAACGCCTATTCGGAGCTCAACGACCCGATCGACCAGTATGAACGCTTCGTGGAGCAGATGCGTCTGGGTGAGAAAGGCGACGACGAAGCCATGATCATCGACAAGGACTTCATCCGCGCCCTCGAATATGGCATGCCTCCCACATCGGGTATGGGCATCGGCATGGACCGCCTGGTGATGCTCATGACCGGACAGACAACGATCCAGGAAGTGCTCTTCTTCCCGCAGATGCGTCCGGAGAAAGTGCAGAAGCGCGACGGCGCCGATGTGTTTGCCACTGCCGGCGTGCCCGAAGAATGGGTGGCTCCGCTTCATAAGCTCGGCGTGCTCACGCTCCAGCAGCTCGCCGCGACATCGTCGGCCGGCAAGCTCCAGCAGGATCTGTGCGGCCTTAACAAGAAATTCAAACTCGAGCTTCAGAATCCGGCCCCCGATCTCGTAAAGGCCTGGATCACCGCCGCAGCAACCGGCACCGCCGCCGACGCACCTGAAAAGGCCTGAGCCATGCGAGAGCGAACATAAAATCATTCAGCAACGTTATATTGACATGAATTGTCCGGGTAAAGTGGCAGTGATGGGAGGCGGGAGCTGGGCTACAGCACTTGCCAAACTACTGCTCAACAATTGCGAATCTATCTTATGGTATATGCGGCGCGACGACCGCATAGAGGACTTCAAGCGCCTGCGCCACAATCCGGCCTATCTGAGCGACGTGGAGTTTGACATCAACCGTATTGAATTTTCAAGCGATATAAACTATGTGTGCTCGCATGCCGACACTCTGCTGCTGGTCATGCCGTCGCCCTATTTCAAGAGCCATCTCGAAAAACTCAACACCGATATCAGCGATAAATACGTGGTGTCGGCCGTGAAAGGCATCGTGCCCGATGAAAACCAGATCATCTCGGAATACATGCAGGGGGTGTATCACGTGGCTCCCGAGCGGATGATGGTTGTGAGCGGTCCGTGCCACGCCGAAGAGGTGGCGCTCGGCCGCCAGAGCTATCTTACGGTAGGCTGCAACGACATATTCCATGCCGAGCAGTTTGCAAACGTGCTTTCCGGCAAGGCGCTGAAGACCATCACCTCGTCGGATGTGACAGGCATCGAATATGCCGCAGTGCTTAAAAACGTCTATTCGATATGCTCGGGCATAGTGCACGGGCTGAAATCGGGCGACAATTTCCAGGCGATGCTCGTGAGCAACGCCATCCGGGAGATGGAGCGCTTCATCGACACCGTCTACCCCCGTCCGCGCCAGATTTGCGATTCGGTGTATCTCGGCGACCTGCTGGTCACCTCGTATTCGCGCTTCAGCCGCAACCACAATTTCGGCTCGATGATCGGCCGCGGCTACTCGGTGACGGCGGCCCGCATGGAGATGGAGCAGACGGCCGAAGGCTACTACGGCACCAAATGTATCCACGAAATCAACCAGAAATACGGAGTGACAATGCCGATCCTCGACGGCGTCTACGATATTCTTTACCGCAACATCAAGCCCGCCAAGGCCATCAAGGCCATGTCGGACACTTTTATTTGACAAACCATAACCATTTTCAATATGATCAATCTGGATATTACCAACGCTCTCGGTCTCGGAGTGACCGCGGACGATATCAAAAAAATGAAGCCTGAGGCCGACAATGCTCTCGCCACTGTGGCCAACGGTACAGGTGCCGGCAACGATTTTCTCGGATGGACCGATCTTCCCACACGCCTCACCGACGACCTGCTCGATGAGATAAACGAGGCTGCCGCTAAGCTGCGCAACGAATGCGAAGTGGTCGTTTCGATAGGCATCGGCGGTTCATATCTCGGTGCAAAAGCTGTGATCGAGGCTCTCTCCGACAGCTTTGCCGCCTATCGCCCGGCAACGGGTGCGCCTAAGGTGATTTTCGCCGGGCAGAACATCGGCGAGGACTATATGTTTGAACTCATGCGCTATCTCGACGGCAAACGATTCGGCATCATCGTGATCTCGAAATCGGGCACCACTACCGAACCCGCCATCGCTTTCCGTCTGCTCCGCGAGATGCTCGAGCGTCAGCAGGGCAAGGAGAAAGCCTCCCGCTGCATCGTGGCTGTCACCGACGCTCAGCGCGGCGCTCTTCGCCAGATGGCCACCGAAGAGGGTTACAAGACTTTCGTGATTGACGATAACGTGGGCGGCCGCTTCTCGGTGCTCACTCCCGTAGGCCTGCTTCCCATCGCCGTTGCCGGCTACGACATCAAGGCTCTCGTGGAAGGCGCACGCCGCATGGAGAAAGCCACCCTATCGCCCGACTACGATTCGAACCCGTCGTTGCTCTATGCCGCCACACGCAACGCTCTCTACCGCTCCGGCAAGAAAACAGAGATCCTCGTCAACTACTGCCCGAAGCTCCATTACTTCGGCGAATGGTGGAAACAGCTCTACGGCGAAAGCGAGGGCAAGGACCACAAGGGCATCTTCCCTGCCGCTGTCGACAATTCGACCGACCTTCACTCGATGGGTCAGTGGATCCAGGACGGCGAACGCACCATCTTTGAAACTGTTGTTTCGGTGGATGCCCCCGACCACGAAACAATCATACCGCTCGATAACGACAATCTCGACGGCCTCAACTACATAGCCGGCAAGCGCATCGACGAGGTGAACAAGATGGCCGAGCTCGGCACTCGCATCGCACACGTCGACGGCGGTGTGCCCAATATGCGCGTCACCATTCCGGCACTTCGTGAGGAATATCTCGGCGAGCTTATCTACTTCTTTGAAAAAGCTTGCGGCATCTCGGGCTATCTGCTCGGTGTCAACCCGTTCAACCAGCCCGGCGTGGAGGCTTACAAACGCAACATGTTTGCACTCCTCGAAAAGCCCGGCTACGAGAAAGAAACCGCCGCAATCAAAGGCCGCCTCTGATCCGGCAACCCTATTGGCTGAGGCCATCGGCGCTTATTGTGCCGATGGCCTCAGCTGCATAATTAAGGGATTGCGACGGCTGGGCGTTGTTGCAGGGGGGCGGGGTTGTGCGAGGGAGGAGGAATTTGGATGGGATGCCGGCGGCTGGAAGCCGCCGCTCCTAAGGGCCATGCAGTGGTCATGCGGGGGCGGACGCACCAGTGGCGCACTGTTGTCCACGTAAAATTTTAATAATTGCTTGTAATCGCTGAAATTTCAGT
>URWH01000207.1 GCA_900551515.1 uncultured Porphyromonadaceae bacterium | reverse complement strand
GCTTGAGCGCGTTGATCACCGGTTTCCAGGCGCTTTCTTTTTTGCCTGTGCCAAGCTTGTTCTGTTTGTCGAGTGAGGCATTCATCAGCGACAGCCCGACAGGGATGCCTATGGCGTTGACCACGATGCCTACGATAGCTACCACGAGGGCTACTGAGGGATTGGTGCCGAAGATAGGTTCGAGCACGGCGAATCCGAGGAACCCGATTGTGGGCGAGCCGTTGATAAGGGCCGCCACGGCGCCGTCCGCACCGGTGTTGCCTTTAAAACATTTGGCGAAGATGAAGTAAACGATCATGAAACAGCCCATGATTACGGCTGTCGAAACGAGCGTGAGCTTCAGGTCGGCTGCGAGCATCTCGCGGCTCGACTGGACGATTGAAACAAAAAGCGCGGCCGGTAAAGCGTAGTCAAGCACCACCTTGTTGAATTTCTTTGAATCGTCGCCGTTGAACACGCCTTTCTTGCCGGAGATGAAACCGACGAGCATGATCACCACAATAGGGACAATTGCGTATAAAATTATATGTTCCATAACAATTTTTTGAAGAAAGAATAAGAGAAACGGGTATTAAGAGTGCTGTATGAATAAAGAGCGCCGGCCGAGTTCGGTTCGGCATTGGTGCCGGCGCTCTTTATTCGTTGATAGCTGTTTGTCAGACGGTGAACGGGATTAACGTTGCGGGGTTCAAATAGCCTATATGGCCGCTTTCTTTGCCGGAGTCGGCAGCCAGCTGTACGTCGATCAGACAAGGTTTCTTCGAGGCGATGGCCTCGGTAAGTGCTGTGAGGAGTTCAGCCGGTGTGGTCACATAGTAGGTCTGGGCGCCGAAAGCATCTCCGAGTTTGTCGTAGCGAGCCTTCACGTCGAGTGTGGTCGGGGCGGGATCGCCGTTCTTCATCGGGTTGACGCCTATACCGTTGTAGATGCCGCCGTTGTTGAAAATCACCACGGTGACCGGGAGATTGAAGCGGCAGATGGTGCTGAAGTCCATGCCCGAGAAGCCGAATGCGCTGTCGCCTTCTACGGCCACTACGCTCTTGCCTGTGCTGACAGCGGCTCCGATGGCTGAACCCATGCCCATGCCCATGATGGCCCATGTGGCGCAGTCGATGCGGTGACGCGGCAGGAACATGTCGACGGAGTCACGTGTGTCGTCGAGCGTGTTGGCGCCTTCGTTCACCAGGATCACATCGGGATTGGCTTCAAGCACTTTCTTCACGGAGCCAAGTGCGCTCCAGTGTGTCATAGGCACCGTCTGAGGCTCCAGACGCTGGAGGAATTTGGCGTTTTTTACCTTTGATTCTTCCTGAATGCCGGTTACCCATGCGGGATCCATGGCGAGCTTGACGCCCTTGAGCTGTGCTGTGATGGCATCGACGGAGCTTTCGAGGTCGCCAACTACGGGTGCGGCGATCGGACGGTTGCAGTCGATTTCGGTAGGCTCGATGTCGAGCTGGATGAATTTGCCCTCGGGATTCCATTTGCCGTGGCCGCGCGAGAGAAGCCAGTTGAGGCGGGCGCCTACGAGCATCACCACGTCGGCCTGTTCCATGATCGTCGAGCGGGCCGAGATGGCGCTCAGCGGATGGTTGTCGGGCATAAGGCCTTTGGCCATCGACATGGGATAGAACGGAATGCCTGTTGATTCGATGAGGTTTTTGATCTTGTCGTCGATCTGGGCGTAGGCGGCGCCTTTGCCCAGAAGGATGGCCGGACGTTTGGCCGAAGCGAGAAGCTTCACGGCGCGGTCTACTGATTCGGCGGAAGGAATCATGGCCGGACACGGATCGACAGGCTCGAAGAAGAGCTTGTCGGCGTCGGCTTTGTCCATGATGGCGCCGAGGCACGGAGTGGTGACGTCGAGATATACGCCGCCGGGACGGCCGGAGATGGCTGCGCGGTAGGCGCGGGCAACAGCGGTGGGGATATCCTTGGGATCATTGACGCGGTAAGCGGCTTTGACAAGCCCTTTGGCCACGTTGAGCTGGTCTAGACCCTCATATGTGCCCTGATCGAGATCGATGGGCTCGCGGACGCTGGACCCCGAAATCTGTATCATAGGATAGCAGTTGACCGTGGCATTGACGGTGGATGTGAGGCCGTTCATGAAGCCGAGCGACGACACTGTCAGGAGTACACCGGGCTTTTGGGTAAGGTAGCCGTGAGTGGCGGCGGCCATGCCTGCCTGCTGTTCGTGGCGGAACCCTACGAAGCGTATCCCTTCCATCTGGCAAAGATAGGCGAATTCGGTGATCGGTATTCCGACCAGACCATACATCGTGTCGATGCCTATGTTCTTGAGCGCACGAGCCAGAATATACATTCCGGTCACTTGGTTGGGATAGGACGGTTGCTGTGCCGGCGCCTGTGCGGGTGTGGAAGTTGTTAACATGGTTTTGTTTCTTTAGAGTAGTGATTGAATGTTATTTCGCAGGCTTTGCGAGAGGAGCGGTCGTGCCGTTCTGGGCAAACGAAGCAATCTGATCGGGGGTGTAGCCGATGGAAGCGAGCACTTCTTCGGTGTTTCCGCCGAGTGTGGGGCACGGGCCGTAGGTGGGCTGATAGTTGGAGAGTGTGAAGGGGCAGCCCACGGTTACGAATTCGCCGATCTTGCCTCCCTGGTTGATCTTAACGAGTGTGTTGCCGTCATAAAGGCTCTCATCGTTGAGGAGCTCTTTGGTAGAGATGACGGGACCGACAGGAACACCGGCAGCCGAAAGCAGCTTGGTGACTTCATATTTGTCCTTAGTGATGGTCCAGGCACCGATGCGTTCGTAAATCTCTTGTTTGTGGCGATCGCGTGCGTCGGCGGTATTGAAATCGGGATTGGTGAGCCAGTCCTCGAATCCGAGAGCCTTGCATGCTTTGGTGAAACTCTTTGCATCGCGCTGCAGAATCACATATACATAGTCATTGGGGTCGGTAGCCCAGTTCTTGCATTTGTAGGTCCATCCGAGCACGCCCGAACCTTCCTGGTTGCCTGAACGCGGAACGAAATCACCGAATTTTTCATTAGGATACTGCGGGAATTGTGTCAGATAGCCGAGGCGGTCAAGCGTAAGCTGGTCGCGGGTCTTGATACGGCAGAGGTTCAGACATGCATTGTGCATTGACTGATAAACGTAGGAGCCTTCGCCGGTCTTTTCGCGCTGCAGAAGGGCTGCCAGCAAACCGATGAGCAGGTGCATGCCCGAGTTGGAGTCGCCGAGGGCGGCACCGCTCTGTGTCGGAACATTGTCGGGACCTTCCCACCAGCCGGTGGTCGATGCGGCGCCGGCTGTTACCTGTGCCACGGGTTCGTAGGCCTTCAGGTCCTTGAACTGCGACGAGAGAGGGAAACCTTTGATTGTGCCGTAGATACATCTCGGATTGAGCTGATGAACCACTTCCCAGCTGAAGCCGAGTTTGTCCATTGCACCCGGATGAAGGTTTTCAACAAAGATATCGGCCTCTTTGATGAGCTTGGTGAGGATCTCTTTGCCGTCGGGTGTGGCAGCGTCGAGTGTCAGTGATTTCTTGTCGGAGTTGAGCTGCAGGAAATAGTAGCTGGGCTCGTCGGGGAGGAACTGGAGCTCCTTACGTGTGGCGTCGCCTGAACCCGGGCGTTCGATTTTGATTACTTCGGCGCCGAGCCATGCGAGCATCTGTGTACATGAAGGGCCTGACTGCACTGCCGTGAAGTCGACCACTTTGATTCCTTGAAGAGGGGCTGTGTTCATAATTGAAAGAGTTTTTATATTTATATTTGAATATGTTGGTATTTTTTCAAATGTTACAATACTACAACAACACATCCCCCGAAAAGGTTGTCGGGGGATGCGCATCTCAAATGATTATTAGAGCTTGTTTAATAATAAATGTTGACGGCAGGGCTGTCAGTCGTCGAGTATATTTGTGTCTGTGATGAGGGAGTTATGG
>URWH01000206.1 GCA_900551515.1 uncultured Porphyromonadaceae bacterium | reverse complement strand
GAGCCGCTTTTTTAGCGCCCGCCCCGCCCGCCAATCAAACATCACCACATCCTTGCCGGCATCAGGCTCAAGGAGCGGCGGCTTCCAGCCGCCGGAGGCTGACAAAAAATTGGCCTATTGGCTATTAAGGTTGTCGGCGGCAAGATGCCGCCGCTCCTAACTCCGCTGATTCACCTCGATGAGGATGCGTTTGACTGCCGCTGATGCACCTTGTTGAGAGTGGGTTTGAATGATGATGATTCACATCCCCCCATAAGCGGGCATAGAAGCCTTCTATGCCACGGCTACTTCGCATTAGCTGACGCTTCCGCCCCCGATGCCAAGAGGCGGTGTTAGGAGCGGCGGCTTCCAGCCGCCGGAAACTGCCAAAACATTGGTATATTGGTTATTAAGGTTGTCGGCGGCAGGATGCCGCCGCTCATAAGTGCCGCTGATGCACCTTTTTAAGCACATTGTCTATTTTGCTGTTTGCTGGTGGAAGGAACGGGTGGGGGAGGGCGGAGCGGACGGTGCGCGGAGGAGGTATGTTAAGGACTGTTAAATCGGTCGGGCGGCCGTCGGCGCTTGGCGTATATTGCTTAATTTTGCGTTTCAAGAACCGGACGTCGCATCAGGCGGCCGGTTGACTATGCTCCAATCATTGATCATCATACCGAATATGAGGAAACTTTACACATCAGCAATAGTTCTTATGTTGCTGGGGCCGGCCGCAGCATTCAGCCAGAGCAAGATCAGCCCGTCGGGGCGCCATGCCATCGCGGCTTTTCAACGTCAGAGCGCACAGTCGCGTGCTGGGCTTGAGGCACCGCAGACCGGCATGATAGTGCGCCTGGCCGAAGGATGCGACGTGTCGGCGCTGACCGACGCCGGCTTTGAAGTGGTGGCCGATCTCGGCGGTATGGCCGTGGTGCGTGCCGCCATTACCGATGCCGAGCGAATGGCCGAGATGCCACAGGTACGTTCGATAAGCTTCGGGCAGAAACGCCGGCTGCTGATGGATGCGGCGCGCAGCGCATCGGGTGTCGACGCTGCCCATAACGGCATCACCGCGGCCGGACAGACCACGTCGTTCACCGGCGCGGGCGTGATACTCGGCGTGATGGATTCGGGCCTCGATCCCAACCATGTCAATTTCTCCGGCCGCGTGGAGCGCCTCTGGCACTATAAGAGCGCTGACGGCACCGCTACAGCATATACCGGGTCGACCGTCGGTGGCTTCAGCACCGACGACGCGCAGGAAACCCACGGTACACACGTGACCGGCATCATGGCCGGCGGCTACCGAGGCAACGTCACCACCTACAGTGCCTCATCGGGAACGGGCAATCCCTACTACGGCGTGGCCCCCGAAGCTGCGCTTGCCATCAGCTGCGGCGAGCTTTACGATGCCAATATCCTGGCGGGTGTTGAGCAGATAATCAGCTATGCCGAAACGCAGGGCAAGCCGGTGGCCGTCAACCTGTCGCTGGGCTCCAACGGCGGTCCGATGGACGGCACCGACGACTTCTCGGTGGCTCTCGACCGTCTGGGCGAGCGCGGCATTATCTGCGTTGCGGCCGGCAACGAGGGCGCCGACAACATATCGATCGAGAAGACATTCACCGCCTCCGACAACACGGTGAAAACCATCCTTTACTACAACAACCGCCTTGTGACCAGCAATATCGGCACGCTCGACATATGGGCTTCCGACGGCACGGCGCTCACGGTGAAGATAGGCAATGTCAGCTCGACGGGCACGGTGAGCAATGAAACCACGCTGGTCACCAACGCCACAAGCGAGCAAACCATCACCAAAGGCGTCAAAAGCACCGGCGGATATATCTATTACACCACCGGTGTAGACGCCAACAACGGCCGCTACAACGCCAATCTCTATTTTGACGAGTCGCTGCCCTCGACAGGCCGCTTCGCCATCACCGTCAGCGGCAAAGCCGGTCAGAAAGTCAATATCACTTTCAGCGGTTACTCGGCGCTCTCCAACCGCTACAACGGTACGTCGGGCACCGTGCTCAGCGGCTATACGACCGGCAATCCCGACAACTCGATCAACTCGATGGCCTGCGGCAAAAACGTGCTCTCGGTGGGTGCCTACAGCACGCAGACCTCCTATCGCTCGCTCGATGGGACACTCTCGACGTCGGGTGAGACGCTCGGCTCGCATGCCAGCTTCTCGAGCTACGGCAAGGACTTCTTCGACCGCAAACTGCCCGAGACGTCGGCTCCCGGCACGGTGATCATGTCGTCGTTCAGCACACCCTATGTCAAAGCCGGCAACGGCGACGACTACGGCGAATCGGCCGACGATATGGTGGCCAAGGTCACCTCCGGCTCGTCGACTTACTACTGGGGACCGATGGAGGGCACCTCGATGGCCACGCCTTATGTCACCGGCGTGATGGGCCTCTGGCTTCAGGCCGACCCGACGCTGACCATGGCCGACGTGCGCGACGTGCTCCAAAGGACCTCGGCCACCGACAGCTACACCCAGGCCGCTCCCGACCGCTTCGGCTACGGCAAAATCGATGCCGGCAAGGGTCTGGAGTATATCCTGACGAAAGCCTCGATAGGCACCGTGACCGACGACAACCGCGCCGTGGTGGTGCTCCCCACCGCTTCGGGCTACGACATCACGGCCGCCGGAGCCTCACGCCTGTCGGCACGGCTCTACGACCTGCAGGGACGCACCGTAGCGGAGGCCGATGCGGCCGGCAACAGTCTTTCGCTCGATGCTTCCGGCGTGACCGGCGGCATATATGTGCTTCGCGTCAGCGGCGACAACTTCTCATGGTCGACTAAAATCACACATTAATATATATAAGAAGAAATAACTATGGCAAACTGGTTTGAATGTAAAGTACGTTACGATAAAATGATGGAAAACGGCGTTCCCAAGAAGGTCAACGAGCCTTATCTGGTCGATGCGCTGTCGTTTACCGAAGCCGAGGCCCGCATCATCGAAGAGCAGACCCCCTTCATCTCCGGCGACTTCTCGGTGAGCGCCGTGAAACGCACAAAAATATCCGAAATATTCCGCGACGACACCGCCGACAAATGGTATCTCGCCAAGGTGGCTTTCATCACCATCGACGAAAAGACGGCCGTGGAGAAACGCACCATCTCGCAGATCCTCGTGGCCGGCAGCGACTTCAAAGGCGCCTACGACAATTTCATGGAAGGCATGAAAGGCACGATGGCCGATTTTGAGCTCGTGTCGCTAAGCGAGACACCTCTGATGGATGTCTACGGCGCAAAACTTCTTGCCGGCACCAAACCTGACTCGGCTGAGTGACGCCATGACGAATGTAATCGACAACCTGCGGCGCATCAGAGCCACGCTCCCCGGGGGCGTGGATTTGTGTGCCGTATCGAAATTCCATCCCGTGGAGGCGTTGCGCGAGGCCTACGACGGCGGGCAGCGCTGCTTCGGCGAGAGCCGTGTGCAAGAACTGCTGGCCAAAATCCCGCAGATGCCCGCCGACGTGCGCTGGCATTTCATAGGCCATCTGCAGACCAACAAGGTGCGCCAGCTCATCGGCCGCACGGCCATGATAGAAAGCGTCGACTCCGAACGGCTGCTGCAGCTCATCGATAAAGAGTCGGAGAGGGCAGGGGTTGTGACACGCGTGCTCCTGCAGCTGCATGTTGCGGCCGAGGAGACGAAATTCGGCTTTAGCCCCGACGAGATGCTCGACTATTTCCGACGCCGCGGCTTTGAGCAGCTGCGCGCCACCCACCTGTGCGGCCTTATGGGCATGGCCACCAACACCGACGACAACTCGCGCGTCGACGCCGACTTCCGCCTCATCGCCGACACCCGCCGGCGCATCGTCGAGCTCTGCCCCGACCTGCGCGGCTTCGACATCCTGTCGATGGGCATGAGCGGCGACTATCTCCGCGCCATCGCCGCCGGTTCGACACTCGTGCGCATAGGCACCGACATCTTCGGACCGCGCGAATACTGACCGGACACACCATAAC
>URWH01000205.1 GCA_900551515.1 uncultured Porphyromonadaceae bacterium | reverse complement strand
CTCCAAAACCCTCAATAAAGCGAGTTAATTTTGGAACACGGAACTGAACACCCTAATTATTAAACAAGCTTTATGAATGTGATAGAAGCAGACGGCATCGTCAAAACCTATGGTAAGATCACGGCGCTCGACGGCGTGTCGTTCGGCGTGTCGGAGGGCGAGATGTTCGGTCTGATAGGGCCCGACGGCTCCGGCAAGACCTCGCTCTACAAGATACTCGCCACGCTGCAGCGTGCCGACAAAGGCATTGCACGTGTGTGCGGCCTCGACACTGTGAAGGATTACCGTGCCATCCGCGACGTAATAGGCTATATGCCCGAGCAGTTCTCGCTTTATCCCGACCTGTCGGTGATGGAAAACCTGAAATTTTTCGCATCGCTCTTCGGCACGACCGTCAAGGCCGGCTACGACCTGATAGCGCCGATTTTCTCCCAGCTCGGCAAATTCCCCAACCGGCGCGCCGGCGCGCTGTCGGGCGGCATGAAGCAGAAACTGGCGCTCAGCTGCGCGCTGATCCACCGGCCGCGCGTGCTGCTGCTCGACGAGCCGACGACGGGCGTCGATGCCGTGTCGCGCAGCGAGTTCTGGGATATGCTGTCGACGCTCCGCGGGCAAGGCATCACGATCGTGGTGTCGACATCGTATATGGACGAGGCATCGCTCTGCGAGCGCATAGCGCTGATACACAACGGGCGCATCCTGGGCATCGACACGCCGCAGCGGCTGGTGGACAATATCGGCGAGAACCTGCTGGCGGCCTCTGCCGACAATATGTACGGACTGCTTGAGGCGCTGCGCAGCTTGCCGGGTATCGGCAGCTGCTACACATTCGGCGCCACCATCCACGCCGTGGCCGGGAAGGATTTCGACATCCCCGCGGCAGTGAAGGCGCTCGAAGCCAAAGGACTGAAGTATGTGAGCATAACGCCGGTAAAAGGAAACATCGAGGATCTCTTTATCAAACTGATGAGTCATGAATGAAGCAGTAATATCGGTTGACGGGCTGACGAAGAAATTCGGACCGTTTACGGCCGTGGATCATATCACGTTTGACGTGCGCGCCGGCGAGATATTCGGCTTTCTCGGGGCCAACGGCGCCGGAAAAACGACGGCGATGAGGATGCTGTGCGGGCTGAGTCTGCCCACATCGGGCACAGGCCGGGTTGCCGGGCTGGACATATGCCGCCAGGCCGAGGAGGTGAAGCGCCATATAGGCTATATGAGCCAGCATTTTTCGCTGTACGACGAGCTGACGGTAAACCAGAATGTCGAACTATTCTGTGCCATCTACGGGATGCCGAAAGCGGTGATACGTGAGCGGTCGCGCACCGTGTTCTCCCTTCTGGGAATGGACGATATGCTGAATTCCGTGGTCGAGTCGCTGCCTACGGGGTGGAAGCAGAAACTGGCCTTCACCGTGGCCACGCTGCACCGTCCGGCTGTGGTGTTCCTTGATGAGCCGACGGGCGGCGTCGACCCTCTGACGCGGCGCAAATTCTGGGAGCTTATCTACAGGGCATCCGCCGAGGGAATGACAATATTCGTGACCACCCACTATCTCGACGAAGCCGAATACTGCAACCGCGTGTCGATCATGGTCGACGGCCGGATCAAGGCTCTCGACACGCCTGCGGCGCTCAAAGCGCAGTATCATGCCGACACGATGGATGCGGTGTTCCGCACCGTTGCGGCCGGAGCACAAAGAGGCGACTGACACAAAACCGAATAGCAAAATGCCGATACTGTTTTCCATAATACGCAAAGAGGTGATTCACCTCATCCGCGACGCCCGCACGCTCTTTGTGGTGGGCGTCATACCGGTGGCGCTGCTGCTCTTTGGCTTCGCCATCTCCACCGAGGTCAACAACGTCAATGTGGCGGCCGTGGTGACAAACCACACGGATTCGACGCGCCAGGCCGTGGAGCGGCTTCGCAACAATCAGTATTTCACATTCTTGGGCCTTGCAACCGACAGCGACATCGACCGGTTGCTGCGCACCGGCGAGGCGGATGCCGTGGTGGTGCTCCGCGACGACAACGGCGATATGAAGATGCAGATAGTGGCCGACGGCAGCAACATCACCCTCGCCCAGTCGGCGCAGGCCTATATCAGCTCGGCCATCCTCGGCGCAGAGGCGGGAAAAGTGCCGATTGTGACGCGCACGCTCTATAACCCGCAGCTCAAGAGCGCCTACAACTTCGTGCCCGGCATAATGGGCATGATATTCATACTGGTGTGCGCCATGATGACGTCGGTGTCGATAGTGAGCGAGCGCGAGAGCGGCTCGATGGACATGCTGCTGGTGTCGCCCGTGCGTCCGGCAACGATCATCATAGGCAAGCTGGTGCCCTATCTGTGCCTGTCGGTGGTGATACTGACCATGATGCTCGTGGTGTCGTACACGCTGCTGGGCATAAGGTTTAGCGGCGGGGTGGTTAACGTGGTGGTGCTGTCGCTGATATATATCGTGCTGTCGCTGTCGATAGGGCTTCTGGTGTCGACGCTCGTGCGCACGCAGTTTGCGGCGCTGCTGGTGTCGGCCGTGGTGTTCATGATACCCGTGATCATGCTGTCGGGCATGATATTCCCGATCGACAATATGCCCGAGATACTCCAGTATGTATCGTGCGTAGTCCCGGCGCGGTGGTATATAGCGGCGATGCGCAAGCTGATGATCCAGCAGCTGCCGCTCGATTATGTGTTCACCGAGCTGAGCATACTCTGTGTGATGACGGTGGCGTTTCTGACTGTGGCAATCCGAAAATTCCGATCGTAAGTAAGAGAGATATATTATGAAACTGCATATACTCGGCGCCCTGCTGCGCAAGGAGCTTCGCCTGATGAAGCGCAATCCTATAATCCCCAAGGTGATAGCCATTATGCCCGTGATGGTGATGCTGATCGTGCCGCTCATAGCCACACTGGATGTGAAGAATGTCGACGTAGCCGTTGTCGACAACGACCGCACGGAGCTGTCGCGGCGCATTTGGCAGGACATGGATGCGTCGGAAGTGCTGTCGGTCAAGGCTATCGACGACAGCTACGATGCGGCGGCCGACCGTATGCGGCACGGCAAAGCCTATGTGATCATCGACATTCCGCAGCATTTCACGCGCGACCTCGAGAGCGGCAAGTCGCCGCTTATCGACGTGGAGGCCAACGGTGTGGATGCCATCAAGGGGGTGCTCGGCGCGCAGTATGTCGTGTCGTCGATAACGGAATCGCTCACCGCCTATCGGTCGGAGACGGGAGCCTTCGCGACGCCTGAGCGTCCGGCGGTGACGTATAAATACAATCCTACGCTCAATTTCCGCAACTACATGATACCGGCGCTGATGGTGATGCTTCTGATAATCATCTGCGGCTTTTTGCCGGCAATGAGCATCGTGCAGGAGAAAGAGAGCGGCACCATTGAGGCTATGAACGTGACGCCGGTGCCGAAACTCGCTTTTGTGCTCTCGAAGCTGATACCCTACTGGGTGGCCGGTATGCTGGTGATAACAGTGGGCATGCTGATCGGATGGTTTGTCTACGGGCTCGCGCCGGCGGGCCACATCGGGCTGATCTATCTGGCGGCCGTGCTGTTCAGCCTCGTCATGTCGGGGCTTGGCGTGACCATCTCCAACCGGTCGAACACACTGATCCAGTCGATATTCATGATGTTTGCGGTGATAGTGATCTTCCAGCTTATGGGCGGCCTGTTCACGCCTATCAGCTCGATGCCGCAGTGGGCACAGTATATCACACTGGGCGTTCCGCCGCGCTATTTCAACGAGATAATGCGCGCCGTGTATCTCAAGGGCACGCCGCTGTCGGAGCTGCTGCCGCAGTTCACGGCGCTCGCCGCTTTCGCCGTGGGGCTTCTGGTGACGGCCGCGCTGACCTACCGCAAGCAGCAGTGAGGTTCACGGATTGTCAATTGCAAATTAAAATCTTAGAGCTTGTTTAATAATAAATGTTGACGGCAGGGTCGCATAGCTTGAGCGGGT
>URWH01000204.1 GCA_900551515.1 uncultured Porphyromonadaceae bacterium | reverse complement strand
TTGTCGTTGATGGCGAAATAGTAGCCGCCGTTGCTGAGATAGAAGCCGCGGTTGTAGTCGTCGCCGAACGACGGGAAGATGATGCCGCTCGAATAGCGCTCCGAGAACGGGAAATAGCCGAACGGCACCGCCAGCGGCAGCGGAAGCCCTTCGAGCACCAGATAGGCGGGGCCGGTGACGATATCTTTTTTCGGGCGCACCTTGGCTTTGGTCAGGCGGAAACCGAAGTGGGGATGATCGTGGTTGTCGCACGTGGTGTAGAATCCGTCCTGAAGGTAAAATGTGTTCTCGCCTACTTTTTTCGATGTGCCGCCGGTGAGGAATCCTTCGCCCTGCTCGGTCATCACATCGGTGATAAAGCCTTTCTCGGTCTTGAAGTTATAGCGCATCGTCTTCGATTCGTAGGCGGTGCCGCGGTCGGTGAACACCGGCGAGCCGGTCACTTCGCCGGTGCTGTCGGCGCGTCCAACGGCATAGACGGTGCTCGAGTTCATGTCCAGCTCTATCTCGGCTGCGTTGAGCTTGATGTCGCCGTAAGTCACGTTGCCGTCGCCGTAGATGTAGGCTTTGTCCTGGCCCACAAGCACCATCGAGTCCTTGGCCACGATGTCGACAACGTTGTCCAGATCGGTCTTCACTCGTGAAATTCTCCGGCCGCGCGGTTTGGCTACCGTGTCGGCGCCCAGACGGCGGCGTCCCAGGTCGCTGAGGTCGAGCGTGTCGGCCGGTGCTACGGGGGCTGAGGGTGCGGTGCGCATGGCGCTGTCGGCTGTGACTTTGCGCGCGCTGTCGGGTGTCGCCGGCGCTACGCGGTGCCTTGTACGGCGTTGACGCCGAGACTGTTTGCTGCTCTGTGCCGAGTCGGCGAGGACGCTGATCGCAGCTCCGGATGCGGTGTCGGAGCTGGCCGGTACAGGCGTGCGGGAGCCGGAAACCCTCGCAGGCTTAGCGCCCGTGGCACTGATGGCCATAAGCAACACTGTGGCAAATATTATATATAAATGAGTGCGACTCAATTCGTGACGATCTCTGGTAATTGCCTGCAAAGATACGACCGACGCCCGAATTTCACAACTATTGCACCGCTTTTTCATCATCCGGCGGTGTTAAATTGACTATTTTGTCTGAATCCGACGAGGGTTATGGCATACCAGGCCACATAATTGCGCAATATGGCGATTTTTTGTGCATCATTAAACCTCGGTATGGAAACTTTTGTTACTTTTGCATCAACATTCATGACCTAAACAGAGTTCAAGAAATGAAAGAACAATTGAATCTTGATTGGGCGAATCTGCCGTTCGGCTATGTTCGCACCGACTACAATGTAAGATGTTACTACCGCGACGGAAAGTGGGGCGACATCGAAGTCACAGACTCAGAACGTATTGACATACACATGGCCGCTACATCGCTTCACTACGGCCAGGAGATTTTCGAAGGCATGAAGGCTTTCCGCGGTGCCGATGGCAAGGTGCGCGTTTTCCGCATGCAGGAAAATGCAAAGCGCATCCGCGAATCGGCTCTCGGCCTGAAGATGGCACCCGTGCCCGAAGATCTTTTCTGCGAGATGGTAAAAAAAGTGGTGAAACTCAACGAACGTTTCGTGCCCCCTTACGGCAGCGGTGCCTCCCTCTACATTCGCCCGCTTGAAATAGGCATGAGCGCCAGCGTAGGCGTGCGCACATCCACTGAATATCTCTTCCTCATCCTCGTTAGCCCCGTGGGTCCCTACTTCAAGACCGGCTTCGCGCCCACCAACATCTGCATCATGCGCGAATACGACCGCGTTGCCCCCAAAGGCACCGGCCGCTGGAAAGTGGGCGGCAACTACGCCGCAAGCCTCGGCGCCGGCGAGCGTGCCCACGAACTCGGCTACTCGGCCGTGCTCTATCTCGACCCGAAAGAGAAGAAATATCTCGACGAATGCGGCCCGGCCAATTTCTTCGCCATCAAGGACGGCAAATACATCACTCCCGAATCGGAATCGATCCTTCCTTCGGTGACTAACATGAGCCTCCAGCAGCTGGCCAAGGATATGGGCATTGAGGTAGAGCGCCGCCACATCACCGTCGACGAGCTCGCCGACGTGCAGGAAGCCGCCGCCTGCGGCACTGCCGCCGTGGCATCGCCCGTAGGCGAAGTCGACGATCTCGACACCGGCAAGAAATACATCATAGCCCGCGACGGCAAGCCCGGCCCCATCACCACGCAACTCTACAATGCTCTCCGTGCCATTCAGCTCGGCGAAGCTCCCGACGTTCACGGCTGGAACACAATCATCGAATGAACTATCAGACGATAATCGACAAATATTATCCCGCGGGCTCACGTCTGCGGGATATTTATATGGCGCATTGCCGCAGCGTGGCCGATGAAGCGCTCGCCATAGCGGCGCGTTGCCGGCTCAACCTCGACCCCGCCGATGTCGAAGCGGCCGCCATGCTGCATGACATAGGCATCTTCGACACCGACGCCCCATCCATCGAGTGCCACGGACATCAGCCCTACATAGACCACGGCATCATTGGCCGCGAGCTCCTTCTGCGCGAGGGAGCGCCTGTGGCTATCGCCGAAGTGGCGGCCCGTCACACCGGTGCCGGCCTCACCGCCGATGAGATTGCCGCGCAGCATCTGCCTCTTCCGGCCGTCGATATGTGCCCGCACACGCTTCTGGAGAAACTGATCTGCTACGCCGACAAGTTCTATTCCAAGTCGGGCGACATGAAGCGCAAGCCCCTCGACAAGGTGCGCCGCAGTATGGAGCGCTTCGGCGCCGCTTCGCTGGAGCGCTTCGATGCAATGCACACCCTTTTCAGCTCTTGCGGCTGTTGAACTCCGCCTTCACATCGAAACAAGGACACGCCTTTGCCGCGAACTCGTTGTGGCCGTGCACCGTGGCGCCGGGATAGCGCTGCAGCAGTTCGCCCACGATAGCCCGCAGCGCCTCGCGCTGTGCCGGCGTGCGCGTGTCGGCCGGCCGCATCCTCGCGTCGCAGCCTCCCACGTAGCACACTCCTATCGAGCGCCTGTTGTGCCCCGTGCAGTGGGCGCCCGCCTCATCCTCCCGGCGTCCGCGCCTGATGCTGCCGTCGAGCGCGATAAGATAATGATAACCGATGCTTTTAAAGCCGCGGGCGCGATGCCAGCGGTCGATGTCGGCCACGCTCACCTCGCGTCCCGCGGGCGTTGCCGAACAGTGAATGATTATTTCTGTGATTTTTCTCATGACGCCGCAAAGTTACGGCGCCGCGCTGCCGCGTCAGTGCGAATTTGTAGCTTTCGGAAAGCCCATGCTCGTGTGCGTCACGAAACCTCCGCTGCCGTCGCTCTCCACGAGCATCGCTTCGACGCCCTCGATGGCGCCGATCATGGCCAGCGCTTTGTCGGCCGGCATGGCCATGCAGGCGGTGGCCAGCGCGTCGGCGGTCATGCAGTCGGGAGCTATGACGGTGGCGCTCAGCGTCGTGCTGACGGCCGGACGGCCGGTCGCCGGATCGATCGTGTGCCACGTCTTGCCCGATGAGCCTTGCTTGAAGTTGCGATAGTTGCCCGAGGTGGCTATGCCGCAGTCCGTCAGCTTGATAACGGTCAGGGCATCGCTGCCTGGCGCCGCTCCCTCAACGGGCTGATCGATCTGTATGTGCCAGGGCTCGCCCTGCGGATTATGTCCGGCCAGCGCTATCTCCCCGCCTATCTCCACCATATAGTCCCGCGAGCCGTTGCGCCGCAGCATCTCGCCGATAAGGTCGCAGCCGTAGCCCTTGGTGATGGCGCTGAAGTTGAATTCCGTGGCCGGTGAGCATTTCACTATGGTGTCGGCCTCGATGCGGCACCGCGCTATACCGACGTGGGTCAGCGCGCTGTCGATCATGGCCTGCGTCGGCGGCTCCGTGGCATTGTCGTAGCCGAAGCCCCACAGATTGATGAGCGGAGCCAGCGTCGGGTCGAAAGCGCCGCCGCTCAAGCGGTTGATGCGCTGCGAGGCGAAGAAAATGCGCCGCAGAAGGGCGTCGGT
>URWH01000203.1 GCA_900551515.1 uncultured Porphyromonadaceae bacterium | reverse complement strand
CGGTTCTTCAAAGAGTGTTCGAGCTTCGGTCCGGAGTTTGTTGTTCCCGAAACATGCACAAGCATCGGGCTTAGTGCCTTCGAACTCTGCTCCAGCCTTAAAAAGGTCGTAATCAATGATGCCTGCAAAGAAATAGATGTCCACGGATTCCGTGCATGCTACGACCTCGCCGACATTACTATCGGCAAGTCTGTCGCAAAATTCGGCGAGGGTGCATTCTGGAATACGGCTTATTTCAGCCAACGAGACATAGTCATCCGCGATATGGCGACATTCGTCCAAGCCGAATTTAGGACATCAGACGTTGCCGGCTACTGGCCCACCTCGTCTCCCACTTGCTACTACTCTAAAATCTATATAGGTGACAAAAACCACCCCGTCACACATATCGACATTCCCGAAGGTGCAACCATAATCCGCTCGTCGCATGCGCTCTTTAACATCCCCGAGGTCAAGTCCATCACCCTCCCCTCGACAATGAAGACGTTAAATGGGCAGGCGCTTCTTAGCAGTGAGAAAACATGGGACTTTATCGAATGTTGGGCAACAACACCCCCGGATGTCGAAGACAGCGGCTTCGTGACTACCGCCACATACAACAGGTCCACGCTATATGTTCCCATCGGCTCTGTATCCGCATACAAGAACCATAAGAATTGGGGAAGGTTCAAGAACATCGTAGGGAAATACCGCTATGAAGACGTTGAAGACGTCACCGACAACGAGGCTAAGGTATATGCCGCCAATGGTCAAATCATTGTCGTAGGCGCCAAGGCCGGCACTATGGTAGAAGTATATTCCATCGATGGCAAGCATGTCTACACAGGCGAAGAAACGGCCATAGACGCACCCACACGCGGCATCTACATCGTACGCGTAGCCGGCAAGACCACCAAATTAGCCGTCAATTAGTCCGCCCTACGGATACTTAAAACAGTCTGTGTTTAGACATCTTAATTTGCCCTTTATAACATATTATCCATATATACACAGCGGCGAAGCCTTCCGGGTTTCGCCGCTAATCTTTTTTCGCTGTTATAATCTGCAGCCATCGGAAGCACGCCCCTATAGCAAAAAAATAGTTGCCTGCAATGACTTGCAAGCAACTATTGTCGGGGTGAGAAGACTCGAACTTCCGACCTCCACGTCCCGAACGTGGCGCGCTGCCAACTGTGCTACACCCCGAGGCAGCTTCCCTTTACCGGAAATGCGGTGCAAAGTTAAGCAAAATATTTTAATGCGCCATCGTTTTGTCCGGATTTATTTTGACGTTTTTTTGCCAAAAGTATTTTTGACCGCATCAGCGGATACCGCCTGTGGGTTATGACGGTTGAGAAAGCGGCGGTTGATGTAAGCTCCGATGGCCGATGTCATGACTACGGTTATTGCTGCCAGCAGCATGAATATGAGGGTGTGGATGAGTCGCGGTATCATAATGGTGAGGTTTTTGATGTCGTTTTATCTAACAACATTTATGTAGATGGCCGTGTTCATTCTGCAATGACAGTTCTCTTCATCCAAAAGATGGGAAGCAACGAGTTTCGCGGAGCGTTGCCGGCGGGATGGAATCTAAAAAAGAGGCTGCGCCTATTTTGACACAACCTCTCCTTCATGTTTTCAGCTAACGGTTGTATGAGCCGTAGGTGTGTTTTTTAGATGGCGTCGTCCTCAACGGTCTCAAGCTGATCGGCCACAGGTGAGGGCTGATCGTTGGTGGCGGCTTCGAGTTTCTTCATGATTGAGAAGATGAAAGCGGCTGAAATTAGGCAGAGCGCGATCAGTATGGTCCACAGCAGGCTGACATCGATCTTGTCCCAGAGCATTGCCGGGATAGCAGTGAGGAAGTTGCCTATGGCTGTGGCGCCGAACCAGCAACCCATCATTGCGCCTTTATATTTCGGAGGAGCCACTTTTGATACGAATGAGATGCCCATGGGCGAGAGGAGCAATTCGGCGAACGTGAGCACAAGGTAGGTGCTCATGAGCCAGTTGGGGCTTACGAGGGTGGAGCCTTGTCCTTCGGAGGGCGCCACACCGAGGCCGATTGATCCGATTGCCATTACAAGGAAGCCGAGGCCGGCAACGAGCATGCCGTAGCCGATCTTACGCGGTGCCGACGGGTCTTTCTCCTTTTTGGCAAGCCATGAGAAGATGGCTACTGAGAATGGCGTGAGGGCTACGACATAGAAGGGATTGAATTGCTGATAGATCTGTGGCTGGATGTTGCTGACGGGATCTTCGGTGAAGTGATAGAAGAGGTAGAGTCCCACGCATGCGGCCACAAGCACGAGAGCCGAGATAAGGCGCGATGCCGTCTTTTTGCTCTGGATGAGGCTGAAAGTGGCATAGATGGCAACGACGATTGTGGCCAATGCCCACACATTGAATGCGATGCGCGTCCATCCGCCACATTCGGGCCGGGTGAACACTTCTGCGAATTTTGTGAGTGTCAAGCCATTTTGGTGGAATACCATCCAGAAGAAAATCACCACGGTGAATACGAGCAGAAGCGCTGTGATGCGGCTTTTGGTCTGGGCTTTGGTAAGCTCGGGAGCGTGCGATGAGGTTGCCGATGCGGCGGCTTTGCTGTCGGAGGTGCCGTTGTAGGTCCTGCGTCCGATCTTATAGATGAGGAAGGAGATGACCATCGAACAGCAGGCCACGGCAAATGCGTAGCTGTAGCCGGTCGAGATCGTGGCCATATATGTCTTGCACCATGCCATCAGATCGGCCGGATTGCCCGCAAAACTGAGAAGCGTGGCATATTTGTCAGGCTCAAGGGCGTCGCCGGCTATGAAGCTGTTGCAGAGGCCGGGAATGGCGGGGTCATAGACGAGATCCTTGGCTGAAAGAGCCACGCGGCAGAGCGATTCGGTGACCGACGGGGCAAACATGGCGCCGATGTTGATGGCCATGTAGAAGAGTGAGAAGGCCACGTCGCGTTTCGAACTGTAGCGCGGATTGTCGTAGAGGTCGCCAACCATCACCTGAAGGTTGCCTTTAAACAGACCGGTGCCGCATGAGATCAGCAGCAGCGCCAGCAGCATGATGTAGAATGCGGGTGAGGCAAAGGCCGATCCTTCCGGCATTGAGGTGGGGATGGCCATCACCAGATATCCCAGAAACATCACGATGATGCCGAGGGTGACTGTTTTCTGGAAGTTCCATTTGTCGGCGATGACGCCGCCCACCATAGGCATGAAATACACCAGGGCGAGGAATGTTGAGTAGATGATGCCGGCTGTCGCTGTCGATAGAGCGAATTTGGCCTGCAGAAACAGCAGAAGAATGGCCAGCATCGTGTAGTAGCCGAAGCGTTCGCCGGTGTTGGCGAGCGCGAGCACATACAATCCTTTGGGTTGATTTTTAAACATGATATTGATAATTGGATTATTGATTGCGGTGGAGATCGTCGCGGCTCTTGAAGGCCAGCGCGTAGAGACGCATCTGTTTCACCATGGCCAGCAGGCCGTTAGAGCGGGTGGGGGAGAGGTTCTCGGCCAGACCGATGCGGTCTATGAAGTAGAGGTCGGCATGGATGATGTCGTCGGGTGTCTGCCCGTTGAGCACGCGTATCAGAAGCGCTATGATCCCTTTCACTATGATGGCGTCGGAGTCGGCGGTGTAATAAACCTTGCCATCCTTCTCTTCGGCGTTGAGCCACACGCGGCTCTGGCAGCCTTCGATGAGGTGTTCGGGCGTCTTATACTTCGGATCGATGGCCGGCAGCGAGTTGCCCAGATCGATGATCATGGCATACCGGTCCATCCAGTCGTCGGTTTCCGAAAATTCGTCGATTATTTCATCTTGTATCTCGTCGATTGTCATGTCTTGTGGAAATTTATTTGGCAAATATACGAAAAAGTAGTGCGCTTAACCAAATTTATTTGGCTTTTGTCGGCTCAACATAGCTCAACACGGCTCACTAATGGCTCACTGCGGGCTCTCGGTGTAGATCACGCGCATGAGCGTGCGGCCCACATCGCCGAGTGTGGAGGGGTCGATATTCTTGATATTGTCG
>URWH01000202.1 GCA_900551515.1 uncultured Porphyromonadaceae bacterium | reverse complement strand
CTTTCGACATCTACTCACGCACCACATCGGAAACACATCAAAAGGTAGCTTCCGACTTTTTCCGCACTCTCTATGACAAAGGTGCGTTCATCGAAAAGGATAGTGAACAATATTATGACGAGGAAGCAAAAACCTTTCTTGCCGACAGATACATAACAGGCGAGTGTCCCCACTGCCATTATCCCAAAGCTTACGGCGACCAATGCGAACATTGCGGTTCAACCCTGTCGCCGCAGGAACTTATTAATCCGCAGAGCGCAGTGAGTGGCTCAAAACCGGTTTTGAAAAAGACAAAACACTGGTATCTTCCCCTCGATAAATACCAAGGTTGGTTGGAACAGTGGATTCTTCAGGAACACAAAGAATGGCGTCCCAATGTTTACGGACAATGCAAGAGTTGGCTGGACATGGGACTGCAACCGAGAGCCGTGAGCCGCGACCTTGACTGGGGAATACCCGTTCCCGTGGAGGGAGCAGAGGGAAAGGTGCTCTACGTATGGTTCGACGCGCCCATAGGATACATATCTAATACGAAAGAACTCCTGCCCGATTCATGGGAAAAATGGTGGAAAGACCCCTCCACACGCCTCATACATTTCATTGGAAAGGACAACATCGTGTTCCACTGCATCGTGTTCCCCGCCATGCTCATGGCCTACGGCGACGGCTTCCAGCTCCCCGACAACGTGCCGGCCAATGAATTCCTCAATCTCGAGGGCGACAAGATCTCGACATCGCGCAACTGGGCCGTGTGGCTCCATGAATACCTCCGCGACTTCCCCGGCAAGCAGGACGTGCTGCGCTATGTGCTCACGGCCAACGCTCCCGAGACCAAAGACAACGACTTCACATGGGCCGATTTCCAGGCACGCAACAACAATGAACTCGTGGCCATACTCGGCAACTTTGTCAACCGCGCCATGGTGCTCACCCACAAATATTTCGAAGGCCGTGTGCCTGCCGCCGGCGAGCTCCTCGACATCGATCGCGAGCTCATCTCGGCCATCGGCCGCGTGAAAGCGTCGCTGTCGGACAATCTCGACAATTTTCATTTCCGCGAAGCCCTCAAGGACGCCATGGAACTGGCCCGACTCGGCAACAAATACCTCCAGGAGACGGAGCCGTGGAAGGTGGCCAAGACCGATATGCCGCGCGTGGCCACCATCCTCTCGTGCGCCCTGCAGCTCTGCGCCAACATAGCCATAGCCTTCGAGCCGTTCCTGCCGTTCATGTCGGACAAACTGGCCAAGATGATAGGTCTGGAAAAGATGACATGGGACGAGCTCGGACGCACCGACCTGCTGCCCGCCGGCACGCAGCTCGCCAAGCCCGAACTGCTCTTTGAGAAGATCGACGACGAGGCCATCAACGCCCAGCTCTCGCGCCTTGAACGCATCAAGGAGGAGAACAGGATCAAGAACTGGAGGGCCGAGCCGCAGGCTCCGGATGTTGACTTCGACACGTTCATGAAGGCCGACCTCCGCGTGGGCACTGTCGTGGAATGCGAGAAGGTGCCCAAGGCCGACAAGCTTCTGCGCTTCCTGATCGACGACGGCCTGGAGCAGCGCACCATCGTGAGCGGCATCGCCAAATACTACAAGCCCGAGGATCTCGTGGGCAAACAGGTGTGCTTCATCGCCAACCTGCCGCCCCGCAAGCTCAAAGGCATCACCTCGCAGGGCATGATACTGTCGGCCGAAAATGCCGACGGCTCGCTCGTGGTGATAGGCCCGACGGCTCCCGTGGTACCCGGCGCCCAGGTGAAATGACTGCGCCCGGCCACATTGCAATTTATTAACCGTAAAATCATTAAGCTCCATGTCAGACCAGCCGCGCATATTGCTCATCTACACCGGCGGCACGATCGGGATGATCGAGAATCCCCGCACAGGGGTGCTCGAGCCGTTCGACTTCACTCACCTGATCGACAATGTGCCCAAAATCAAGATGCTCAACTATGTGATTGACAACATATCGTTCGACCCGCCCATCGATTCGAGCGATATGAGTCCGGCTCACTGGATCGACATAGCCCGCACTATCGAGCAGAACTACGACAGCTACGACGGCTTCGTCGTGCTCCACGGCACCGACACGATGGCCTATACGGCGTCGGCGCTGTCGTTCATGCTCGAACATATGCGCAAACCGGTGATAGTCACCGGCTCGCAGCTTCCCATCGGCGAGGTGCGCACCGACGGTGAGGAAAACCTCATCACGGCGCTGCAGATAGCGGCGGCCACCGACCGCAGCGGCGACCCGATGGTGCAGGAGGTGGCCATCCTGTTTGAAAACTATCTCTGGCGGGGCAACCGCGCCACCAAGCGCAGCGCCGACAACTTCAACGCTTTCAAGAGCCACAACTATCCGGAGCTGGCCAAGATAGGCCTCGGCATCAACTTCCACGAGGAGGCGCTGCTGCGCCACAATCATGGCACGGTGCCGCTGAAGGCTTATTATTCGCTCGACACCGGCGTGATGGTCATCGACCTCTTCCCCGGGATCAGCGCGCGCACGCTGCGCCATCAGCTGGCCACGCCCGGCATCAAGGGCATAGTGCTCAAGAGTTACGGCGCCGGCAACGCGCCTACGGCCCACTGGTTTACCGACGCCGTGCGCGACGCCGTGGACCGCGGTGTGGTGGTGCTCAACGTCACGCAGTGCGTCAACGGCAGCGTGATGCGCCGCTATGCCGCAGGCGACGCCCTGGCGGCTGCCGGCGTCGTCTCGGGCTACGACATGACCACCGAGGCGGCCCTGACCAAAATGATGTTTCTTTTCGGGGCCGGATATCCTACGGAAAGCGTCAAGCAGATGCTATGCCGGTCGCTGCGCGGCGAGCTGACGCGCCCCGATGGAGACCATAAACATTCCGACTATGAAACAATTGAATCTCACTGAGATATCGCCCGAGGTGCAACAGGCCAAGAGCCGATTCGGCATCGTGGGCAACGCGCCCGCGCTGATAGCGGCCGTGACGCGCGCCATCCAGGTGGCGCCGATCGATCTTTCGGTGCTTGTCACCGGCGAGAGCGGCTCGGGCAAGGAGTTTTTTCCGCAGATCATCCACGCTTTCAGCCCGCGCAAGCACAATAGGTACATCGCCGTCAACTGCGGCGCCATCCCTGAAGGCACTATCGACTCGGAGCTGTTCGGCCATGAGAAAGGATCGTTCACGGGTGCTGTGTCGGCACGCAAAGGTTATTTCGAGGAGGCCGACGGCGGCACCATATTCCTCGATGAGGTAGCCGAGCTGCCGTTGACCACACAGGCGCGCCTGCTGCGCGTGCTCGAAAGCGGCGAGTTCCTGAAGGTGGGCTCGTCGACGGTGCAGAAAACCAACATCCGCGTCGTGGCCGCCACCAACGTCAACATGCTCGAAGCTGTGGAGGCAGGCCGCTTCCGCGAGGATCTCTACTATCGTCTGTCGACGGTGCAGATAGCCGTGCCGCCGCTGCGCGAGCGCGGCAATGATATATTGCTGCTGGCACGCAAGTTTGCCCGCGATTTTTCCGAGCGTTATTCCATGCCGGCGATCTCGTTTGACGACGAGGCGCGGTCAGACATTCTCCACTATCGTTGGCCCGGCAATGTGCGCCAGCTAAAGAACGTGGTCGAGCAGTTGGCTCTTTTCCACGCAGGCGAGGAGATCACGGCACAGATGCTCGCCGCCTATCTGCCTGAAAAGGCGATGGTCTACTCGCCGGCGCTCCAGCAGCCGCAGACCCACTCCTACGACAAGGAGCGCGAGATACTGTTCAACATGATCTTCCGCATGCAGCGCGAGATTGACGGCTTGCGCGCCGACCTGGCGGCCTACAAGCCGGCGGCAGCGGCAGCCGACGCTCTGGCGGTGTCGGCGTCGGAGCCGGCGCAGCCCAACGTGACGCGCTCGCTGGTGCGCATCACCGACGTGCCTTCGCGCATCGTGGGCTCGCAGCCGCTCAATGTCGAGACGGTGGCGGCGCCCGACGACACCACGCCGGGCATGACGCTCGAGGACACCGAGCGGGAGACCATTCGCCGCTCCCTCGAAAAGAACGGCGGCCG
>URWH01000201.1 GCA_900551515.1 uncultured Porphyromonadaceae bacterium | reverse complement strand
CGGCTATTGCCGGGTTTATGCCCCTTTCCGTGGCCATATGAGCAGCTCCGCGCTTGATGTCGGATCCTACGTCGACGGTGCAGCCGCCCCGGTCCGTCTCGCCACCATTTACGATGACGCCACTCTCTATGCCGATTTCCATGTCGACGACAAAGCGATGCAGCAGATCCTTCTCGACCGCGAAAGGTTCCCCATCAACCTCGATTCAATCCCGCTGAAATTTCAGCAGGAGATCCCGCAGAACTATTTCGCCCGTCTCACCTACATATCTCCGCAGGTCGACACCTCGACCGGCACGCTCGACCTTCACGCGACCGTTGACAACACCGCCGGCAACCTCCACGACGGCATGTACGTGACCATCTCGCTTCCCTCGCAGTCCGACCCGCATGCCATCATCGTCAAGGATGCGGCTCTCTCGTCTGATCAGCTCGGCAGCTATCTTTTCACCGTCAACGATTCCGACAAGGTTGTCTACACCCCGGTGCGCACGGGCGATATCGTCCTCGACAGCATGCGCATCATCACCTCCGGTATCACTCCCGGCACGCCTTATGTCACACGTGCGCTCCTGAAAGAGCGCGACGGCATGACCATCAGGCCTGTCATGGAAAAATAAGCGCCCTGCCTCCATTTTAACTTTCTAAACGACTAACCAGTGCGGATCTACCGCATCAAGCACCATTGAGCATGTTCTCGAAATTTTTTATTAACCGCCCGATATTCGCCATCGTTCTGGCTGTGTTCATGATTCTCGCCGGATTGCTCACGGTGAAGACTCTGCCGGTGGCTCAGTACCCCGACATCACCCCTCCTACCGTGATGGTTTCCGCCACCTATCCCGGTGCCGACGCTTCGACCGTGGCATCTACCGTCGGCGTCCCCATCGAAGAGCAGATCAACGGTGTGGAGAACATGTTGTATATGAGCTCTTCTTCCGGTTCCGACGGAAGCTACATGCTCACCATCACGTTTGAGACAGGCACCGACCTCGACATGGCCATGGTCAAGGTGCAGAACCGTCTGCAACTTGCCGAGCCCACGCTACCCGAAGCCGTTAAGCAACAGGGCGTCAACGTGATGTCACGTTCGAGCAACATCATCATGTTCGTGGCCATCGAGAGCGACGATCCGCAGCGCTACGATGCTCTCTATCTCACCAACTATGCGAAGCTCAACCTCGTCGACGAGCTGTCGCGTGTCGAAGGCGTCGGTCAGGTCGGCGCTTTTGGTGCCGGTCAATACAGCATGCGCATATGGCTCGACCCCGACATCATGCGTCAGCGCGGCATCACGGCGGCCGATGTCAGCAACGCCATACAGTCGCAGAACATCCAGGTGTCGGCAGGCGATGTCGGAGCCGCCCCGGTTGCTGAAGGCGATGCCGCACAGTTTGAATACACGCTGACGGCTCAGGGACGCCTCGTCACGCCGGAGCAGTTCGGCAATATCATCCTGCGCACCGGCGACGATGGTTCGCTGCTTCGCCTCCGCGACGTGGCGAAAATCGAATTGGGCAGCGACACCTATGGCAACACGGCTCTCGTTTCCGGGCAGCCGGCCGGCCTGCTGGGCGTCTATCAGCTGCCGGGTGCCAATGCCCTTGAGGTGGCATCCAATGTGCAGAAGCGTCTCAATGAGCTGTCGGCTTATTTCCCCGACGGCGTCCACTATCGCGTGATCATGAACTCGACGGATTTCGTCACCGAATCGATCGACGATGTGCTCGTGACCTTTGTCGAAACCACCCTCATAGTGATGGTCGTCATCCTCCTCTTCCTCCAGAGCTGGAGAGCCGTCATCATCCCGATGCTCACCATCCCCGTCTCGCTCATCGCCACTTTCGCCGTGATGAAACTGATGGGGTTCACACTCAACACGCTCACTCTGTTCGGTCTCGTCTTAGCTATCGCCATTGTGGTCGACGACGCCATAGTGGTGGTGGAAGACTGCGCCCGAATAGTCGACAAAAAGCTGATGACGCCGCGTCAGGCCGCCATCAAGGCCATGAAGGAACTGCAGGGACCTGTCATCGGCGAAGTGCTGGTGCTCCTGTCGGTGTTCATCCCCACGGCTTTCATATCGGGAATCACGGGCGAGCTCTACAAACAGTTTGCCCTGACAATCGCCGTGTCGACGGCCTTCTCGGGCTTCAATGCCCTGACTTTCACGCCGGCCATGTGCGCTCTCTTCTTGCGCCCGTCCGACGGTAAGCCTAAATTCTTCATCTACCGTTGGTTCAACAAAGGTTTCGCCGCAACGCTTGCCGCTTATATGCGCATCGTCGGGACTTTCCTGAAGCGCCCGGCCGTGGCCATTTGCGCATATATCATCATCACGGCGGCCGCTTTCTGGGGATTCCTCAAGATGCCAACATCCTATGTGCCCGAAGAAGATATGGGCTATTTCATGGGCTCTGTGCAACTGCCCACGGGTGCGGCAGTCGACCGCACCGAGAAGGTGCTCGCCGAAGCCACTAAGCGTTTGGGCGAAAACCCCAACGTCAAGAATGTCATATCTATTTCCGGTTTCTCATTCCTCGGCGGCAGCGGCAGCAATATGGGCGCGCTCATCGTTACGCTGAAACCGTGGTCGGAGCGCAAGGGCAAGGATAATACCGCCGATGCCGTCATCGCCGATTTCGAACGCCGTTGCGCCGACATTCAGGAAGCGCAGATCTTTGCCGTCAATCCGCCGTCGATCCCGGGTCTCGGCATGTCGTCAGGATTGGAGATGCAGCTTCTCGACATCAACAACCACGGCTCCGAAGCCATGGGTATGGCTCTGCAGGCCATCATCGAGAAAGCAAAGGCCGACCCGCGAATAGCCTCCGTGACGTCGCTCTACGAGGGCAGCGTGCCTCAGTATAAGATCGTCGTCGACCGCGACCGCGTGGAGACGCTGGGCCTCGACCTGGCCGACATTTTCAGCTCCCTGACGGCCTTCACCGGGCAGCGTTATGTCAACGATTTCAATGAGTTCGGCCGCGTCTATGAGGTGCAGCTGTCGGGCGAGGCGCTTGCCCGAACCAACCCCGACGACGTGCTGCGCCTCTCCACTCGCAATGCCGCCGGCGACATGGTTCCCTTCTCGGCCTTCATGACCGTGAAGCCCACGTCGGGACAGTCGTCGATCGACCGCTACAACATGTATTCCACCGCCTCGCTCACAGCCGTGCCCGCCGGCGGTACAAGCTCATCACAGGCCATCGAAGCCATGGAGCAGGCCGTGCGCGAATCTGTAGGCACCGACTATTCCTACGCCTGGACCGGTGAGGCCTATCAGGAAACGCAGGGAGGCACCACCGTCGCCGTCGTGATGATATTCGCCGTTATCGTCACGCTCCTCGTGCTCGCCGCACAGTATGAAAGTCTCACCGACCCGATCGCCGTGGTCATCTCCATGCCTACGGCCATCCTCGGCACCGTCATAGGCTGTCTTATCATGCAGCAGAGCATCGACATCTACACGCAGATCGGCATCATCCTCCTGCTGGGTCTGTCGGCCAAGAATGCCATCCTTATCGTGGAATACGCCATCGACTTCCGCAAACAGGGCGTGCCTATACGACAGGCAGCCGCCGATGCCGGCCGCATACGTTTCCGCCCCATCCTCATGACCGCGCTCGCCTTCGTCTTCGGTGTCATGCCTATGCTCTTCGCCACAGGCGCCGGTGCCGCAAGCCGCATCGCCTTAGCCTCCGCCGTAGTCTTCGGCATGGCCGTCAACGCCATCGTCGGCACCCTCTTCGTCCCCAATTTCTGGGAGCTCCTCGAACGCTTCCGCCAGCGCCACCTCGCCCGCCTCTTCACCCCCACGTCCACCGGCTCCCTCCCGGCCTCATCCCCCACCGCCTCGCCTGACAGCTCAGCAACCGCAGCTTCCACCGCTTCGCCCAGCGGCTCCACTCCCGCAGCTCCCACCGCCTCGCCTAACGGCTCCACTCCCACCGACGCACCCAGCACCCCCGCCGCCTCGCCTGACGCCTCAGCCCATACCGGCCCCGCATCCAAATAAGCTACCTTAGCTACCCCAGCTAAATGAGCTAAATCCAC